>JANHAI010000063.1 GCA_024464205.1 Candidatus Methanomethylicia archaeon | reverse complement strand
GAGAAGTACCGCGACCTCCCCTTCGACGGGATAGGCCTTATGCGTATAGAGTTCATAATCGCGGACGTCATTGGGGAGCACCCCCTGAACCTAATCGCTAATAAGCAGGAAGAAAAGTTCATCGACAAGCTTGCTACAGGAATCTCGCGGGTCGCGAGGGAGATCCACCCGAGGCCAGTCGTTGTCCGTTTCAGCGACTTTAAGACCAATGAGTACAGAATGCTTAAGGGAGGGGAGAAGTATGAGCCCCAGGAAGCCAACCCGATGATAGGCTGGAGGGGCGTCAGCAGGTACATCTCCCCGAAGTACGCGCCAGGCTTCAGGCTAGAATGCAAAGCAGTCAAAAGGGTGAGGGACGAATGGGGCCTCAAGAATGTGTGGGTGATGCTGCCTTTCGTAAGGACCACGTGGGAGGTGGAGCAGTGCCTCGCCCTCATGAAGGAGGAAGGCCTGGTAAGGGATCGGGACTTCAAGGTCTGGTTGATGGCTGAAATACCCTCGATCATCTTCATGGCAGACGAATTCTCGAAGCTCTGCGACGGCTTCAGCGTGGGCAGCAACGACCTGACGCAGCTGACCCTGGGGGTGGACAGGGATTCCCCGATACTTCCGGCCCAGGACCCGCGCTATTTCGACGAGCGGGACCCGGCAGTCCTACGCGCCATAAACCATCTTATTACCGTCGCACACAAGAACGGCGTGACCGTCAGCATATGCGGCCAGGGGCCGAGCGTGTACCCTGAGCTCTCCGAGAGCCTCGTCAGGGCAGGGATAGACAGCGTCAGCGCAAACCCTGACATGGTGATATATACGCGGAAGGTCATAGCCGGCGTAGAGCGAAAAGTGATAATGGAGCGCTTCCTAGAGCGATCGGCTGACGGGAAAAAGGAGTTCTACTTCTAGGCTGGGCTCCTCCCCCTTTTATTTTCCAAATTTTTCAATGGAGAAGGCTTCTCTCGATTCTGCGTTCAGGGTTAAACACAAACTCTAGATCGCAGAACCTTTTAATCAGCCCATAATATCTCGGCTCTGACTTCCCGAATTGCACTGCGATCGGTTCCTCGATGAAGAAAATCGCGACCGCCCCCCTCTCCCTCACATACGAGGAGATGCCAAACAGGGCTCCCGAGATCAGCCTACCACCAGACCAAATCGCCGAGCCGCAGCTCGGGTTAATCGGGTTGATCGCCAGAAATGAAGGCTCCAGGAGCCTCAATATTTCGGGCACATCCTCGATGGAATCGTAGCTCCCAAGCAGGATGCGCTCATCAATCCGCTCCGTATCAGGAATGGCGATAGGGCCTTTACAGAGGTAAAGCGCTCTCCTGCCAGCCTTGGCATCCGAATTGCATGCTGCCAAAGCCATGAGGACCCTTCCTCTGCTGTCCAATCCGCGCACAAGAGCCACCTTCCCCTTCGGAATGGTTTCCATGAAGAAAGGGGAACTCATCCCAGCCCGACCCGCTCATCCTAATCTACTATTCATTTTTCTTCAACTTCGGCGTCCTCGACACCGTTCTGTGAAAGTGAGACGTACGTTGACCACCTCGGGTGCTTCGGTGAGTCTATCACGCTCACCCTTGTCATCCCCTTCGACCTCTCGAGCCAAAGCCTGAACGTCGAGCCATGCGCAACAACGTTTCCCCCAGCAGGCCTCATTGGTTTCACGCCTGGGATGACTTCTGGCACATCGAGGATCTGGTTGGTTACGACAATTATGGCATCATAGAGAGTGGCAGTCCGCTGGAGCTGATGTATGAAGCTATTGAGCCGCTGCTGCCTCCCGACGAGGCTCTCCCTGCCAGGGTACTCGTTCCTGAAGTGAGCCGTAAGCGAATCGACCACCAAGAGCCTGACGCCTTTCGTCTTTATGTACTCCTGAGCGATCCTGACCCCCTCGAACTGGTGGTCGGAGTTAATCGCCCTGAAGCTGTAAACGTTCTCAAGTGCCATCCCGCCGTCTATGCCCATCGCCTTGGCGATCTCCGCAAGCCTCTCTGGCTTGAAAGTGTCCTCGGTATCTATGAAGAAGGCAGCGCCGCCAAGGCCGCCGCGGTTCTTTGTCAATTGCACAGTGATGCAAAGCTGGAGGCAGAGCTGCGTTTTGCCTGTCCCGTAAGCCCCTATGAGCTCCGTGATGCCTGGCTCGAGCCCTCCGCAGAGGAGCCTGTCCAAATTTCCACAGCCCGTAGTCAGGCGCGGCATAGACCCCCTCTTCTCCAGGTATTCCTTGGCAGAGAGTACCTTCGGGAATACGCTCTCGCGCGCCCTCCTCGAAGCCTCTTCTGCTTTACCCTCGGAAAGCTCGCTGATCTCCTCTAGCTCCCTAGCAGGAAAGGCAGCGAGGTCCTTTACGGTCTTGATGCCCGCCCTCCTAAGCCTCTCAGCCGTCGCAGACCCTATCCCGGCGAGGTCCTCGAGCTCGACTTCATTTTCGTCATCAACTTGTTTCCTGCTTTCTTCAGAACTCATCCAGCCACCCCCTCAATGTACTGATCATCCCGAGTATTGCCCTTTTCTTCGCATCGGGGCTGCAGCTCAATCCCTTTGGTGTAAGGAGCTCACTGGCAGCACCTAAAATCTCCGCGAACTCCTCTTCGCTATAGACTTCTTCGAAGATTACATCCTCCCTCCCGTATTTCCCCCTAGCTATTACTGTCCTCTTGATGAAGCTCCCAGAGCGGTGCAGCTCCACGCCGAATACTTTTTCCCCCTCGGCCCTGCCAAGGCTCCAATAGAGCCGGTTCACTGAGGCATGCTTCACCCTCATCGCTCATCACCACCATCGGCTCTGCCTAGAGAGCGCTCAGAATCATCCGAAGGCGACTCAGCCTCCATCAGGGCACGTTCCCCAGCCTTAGTCAGCCTGAAGAAATATGCGCCGCTGTTGTCCATGCATTCGATTATCAGGAAATTCCTCTTCATCAATTTGACTGCCCTCTTCAGCTTCACGTCCCTCTGCCCCACTACGGCGTCGACAGGGACGCGCCCTCCCCTTATCAGCCCAAGGAGCTCCACGGCATAATGGCGCGCCCCCCTGTCCCTGAAGAGCTTCTCAAGGAGCCCCTCCCTTTTCTCAGGAAGCCTCAACTCCTCTGTAGGCTCGCCCAACGCCGCCATATGCTTCAGCACGCCCCCCTCGTCTACGGCATCGAAAGGTGTTGGGCGATAGCGGAGAAGGATCGCTTTGCCGGATCCCCTTATCCATGCTATTGCCGTCCCCATCCCGAGCTTCGCAAGCGGCTTCGCGCACCCTCGCCCAGCCAGCAATGCCTTCTCGATGAAGGTCAGCTCGTCAGCCCACAGGGGGCAGCAAAAAACGACTGCTGCCGAGCCATCGAGTAAAGGAGTAGGTATCGACGAAAGGCTTTCTGCACCGATCTGAAACGATGTTTCCGTCGCCTCAAGATCTCTGAATCGCCTCAACAACTCTCCCATGAACGGCCACCACAATGCGCCCCCAAAGCTTCCGAAGAGTTCCTGCAGCTCTATCAGTAGGGAAGCCGGCCTCAGGGTGCACGCCCTCAGAAGTAGTGCAACCAGGACCAATGCCCTAGCAGCAATGCCCTCCAACGACGACACATCAATGACAGCTGGCAGGGTTACCTCTCTTGGCTGTCTGCAGATCGCCATCTTGCCGATTGCCCCGCTTTCAGCTTCCCAAAGCGCGTTCCTGAGGGACTCGATCTTTTGCCCTTCCCTCGGGTGAGAATCAGCCTCGATCTGCAGCAGCATGTCTGAGATGTCTCTGAATGTTGGATCATCGATTTTGGATTCATATGCTGAAACGAGCGCGCGCTCGAAGTATAGCCTCTCATCCCTGCCAAGGCCGAGGAGAAGCTGCAAAGAGATCGATATGAAGGACGCCTGCGCCAAGGGGGTCAGTCCTTCGCATCTTGTAAAAGGGCTTATCGAAAAATACTTGCCAACCCTGTAGACCCTGAGACAAGGGATGTGTGAAATCAACTGCCCAAACCTCCCGCCGGAGTCAAGGATAAGGAACCGCCTCCCGCCCTCAGCGAACCTCATGGCGAGTTCCATCTCGAACCTTTCCCTATGGCGCTGCATCCCCACTATGCAAACGCGTGACAGTTCAGACCACCCTACGCCTTCAAATCCCTGATGCCTCATCCCTTCCAAAATACCGCCCTCCATACCCCTGGATTTCTGGGAAGGCGATTGACGTTCCATCATGTCGCGCCCCCTGATGCTAGATTCCTGACTACTTCCTCTCCCGCGCAGATCCTCAGAGCTGCGCCCGGCGAGTGGGACTCAATGACGGCCGAGAGGGACCTTGCGAACCGCCATGCAAATGCCCCGGCCACCGCAATCCCTTCTGCCGTCCCGTCCGAGTTCTCGGCGACTAGGATCTTGCCCTCAAATCCGCGCCTTGATGCCTTGACAAAAAAAGCCATCTCGGATGCGCCCATTGAGGCATTCTCCATTGCTCTGTAAACTCCCTCCACGATCTTGGCATCGACCTCTCCAATGCTGACTGCAGAGACGCAAATTACGGACTGCCCGTCCACTATGGCAACGAAAGGGGCATCATCTGCTCTATAGTACTTCACCTCTACCAAGTCCTCTTTCAGAGAATTGCATGCCCTCAACTTGCGTGCTGTTAGGAACGTACGGACTTGGCTAACGCATGCCTTAGCTTTGACGAATCCGAATGCCCTCTTCGCTGCCTTCGTCCTCAAGATGAGGTATGCGATTACGAAGAGGGCCACTGCTGGCACCATAAAAGCGATGCAAGCTATTACCGTCCACTTAAAGAGAGATCTCCTTTTCGCCATTCTCGATGCCCTGATCTGCCATCTGGTCTGTTGAAATTTAAGCAATCTTTAGACCGCCGTAGTATCGGCGTTTCTAGAAAATTCGAAACACACCATCAGCGAAAAGATGAACAAAAAGGATGATAAAGGAGTACGCATCATCTTAGGACGATAAAGATGGAAGATGAGGCTAGAGAAATAATGGACGCGCTCGCAGACAAGACAAGGTACTCCATCGTGAAGGCATTACTCGACAAGCGGATGACTGGCGACGAGATAGCCAAGATAGCGGGAAAAGCGAGGAGCACAGTAGAATCGCATCTTGCGATGCTCCTCCGGCTGAACTTGGTAACAAGGGAGCTCAAAGATAGGGCATATTACTACGAGGCCACGCCTGTCGCAAAGGGCTGGATCGCGAGAGTCGACAGCTCGATCGCGCATGATGGCAAGGCCATGACCAAGAGGAATGAGCCTGATCTGACCTGGCTCTATGCCCCTGTGCCGATAGGCATCTTTTATGTGCTTTCAAATGCGTACCTGATGCCAGTGCACATCCTGATCCCCAGCGTCCTGCTCGGGCTGATCGGGGCATTCTTCAGGAACAGCTTCAAGAAGCTCTTCCGTTCAATAATCGTCGCGTCAGCGACGATCGCGCTGGCGACATTTCCCATAATAGGCGGGTTGCCGCTTATCCAGCTTAGCACAATTTTCGTAGTCACATTCATGTTTGTCTTCATTGGCGCCTTCATTGGCTGGGCGGCGCTCAAACTGGCATTCAAATACTTGCTGAAGTGACCTCTCGGTCATAGGCTGTTAAGCAGCATGGATGTCAAAAAAGCCCCATTCGTAGGGAGTCGCCACGCTAAAATACTAACAAGGCATAATTGGTAACAGCGTGGTTTGGATGGCGAGCCAACTCGAATCGTTCTCGAAAGAGCAATTGATCAAGTATGTCGAGATCCTCTCGAAGAACATACTCACAATCGACGGCTATTACTTCTTGGGCATCGAACGGCGGTATGGTCTTGAGAGGGCCATTGAAATAGACGAAGAGGCATGGGGGCAGTATGGAAAGACTGAAGCAAAAAGGATCAAGGAGCTGCTCAAGATTGATGAGGGGGACCTCGGATCTCTGAAAATGGCGATTGGCCTTGTTGCCTTCGGTCCGGTATCTGGCATTAAGGCCGAGCTTGAAGGCAAAAAACTCTTGGTATCGATCACAAGGTGCCGCCCTCAGTATGCCAGGGTCAGGGACGGAAAAGGCGAATTCCCCTGCAAGCCAGTAGGTCTGGCCCACCTCTCGGCATTCGCCAGGGAGATAAACCCGAGGATAAAAACACGATGCGTCTGCGCGCCGCCGGACTCGCACCCGAAAGAATACTATTGCAGATGGGAATTCACATTGGACTGATATGGAACACTAACTATAGGGTTCACATGTAGCTTGCAGTGCCCTTTGGCTCATCTGCACCGGCGTACTTCTCGAGCAGCCATGATGCCATAGTAATCGACTTGTGGACGACGAGCACCGATTGGATTAGCCTGTCCTTGGTAAGCCCATCTCTGAATATGCCCCTCGCTTGGACGAGCGCCTCAATGCCTCGCGCAGAGCCTTTCAATTGGAAAGCCCCGACCTCGTTGTTCCCAAGTAGCCGGAGCCTTAGCTCCCA
>JANHAI010000062.1 GCA_024464205.1 Candidatus Methanomethylicia archaeon | reverse complement strand
CTACGCCATACCATTTTGGGAAAGCTTTTGCGATCTCGTCCAATGTCCATGCCTCCTTTTTCTCGCCGTCGGAGATGATCCTCTTCACAAAGCCAACTATGTCCTCTAGCCGCGTCCAAGGATATTGGACCCATACCCATTCTCTGATCTCTTCAGCGAAGTAGTCCGGTTCGATCTTGCTGCTCATGGAGAGCCATTGGAGCGTTGCGACTCTTAGCTCGTCCGGCCTGCAGTTGGACCAGACGTAGTCCTTGGCAATAATGATGGACTCGCCTGTATCAGAAATGTCGTCCACTATCAATGCCCGTTTCCCGTCTAAGTTGCAGGTCAGTGGGTTTCGGACCCCTGCCTCTTTTGCCTTCTGCGCCGCAGACGGCCAATGTGATACCTGGATCGAGACAAGCTCGCCAACAAGGAGCCTGTCGCAGATTAGCCTTGAAGGGACATAGCCCCCCCTTGATATGGCGACCACGCAATCGGGCAGCCAATTCGAAGCTATTATCTTGTCGCTTACTGTCTGGCACCAACGCTCTACGTCGTCCCATGACACTTTTCTGCAATTGACCTTGGGCATCTGCTACACCAGAAAAATCATAGTGGCTTTTTATTAATAAACGTAAGGAAGGCGAGCATTATTGGCATAAAAGTCACTCATTCAGGGGATGCGGGCATAGCCACAATCATTGCACCTCATCTTTAGCAGGCTCTTTTGCAATAAGGAATAGGATCAAGACCGTGGCTATCCCCAAGATGCCGCTCACTATGAACGGCATGCTGTGCGACACTTCATCATAAAGAATGAAACTGATCACTGGCCCTGCGATTGAGCCTAGCCCAAAGAACGTGTCAAACATGCCAGTAAGCGTGCCGCGCACTTTTTGCGGCAACAAATCCTGCTGCAGTGCCGTATAGGCAGGCGAGGTCAGGCTGTAAAAAGCAGAACGGATCACCATCACTACGCCTATGTTCGAGATGCTGCCTGAGAACGGCATCGCGATCGTCAGCGCCTGGGCGACCGATGTGAAGACGGCGATTATCTTCTTTTTGCTGAACTTGTCCGCGAGTCTCCCTGCATAAACCATAACCAAGAGTGTCGCTATACCTGTGACCGAAAAAATAGCTGCCATGCTCTGGGTCACCTCGTCCGGGCTCAAGAAATACTCATGCTGGACAAAATAGACCAGAAGGGGCTCGATGAAAGAGGTGGCAAAACCATAAGAAATTCCGATCACCAGCAGCGAGTATATGGTTTTTTTGAATTTTCCCTCGATATGCTTGAAGGGAAACAGAGCAGGCGGATCCATGCCCTTCCTCTGGATGGCAGGAAGCTTCACCAAAAACCAGACCAGTGATAAGGAGATCAGCGACAATGCTGCAGAGAAGTAAAACGGCAACCTGAAGCTCTCCAATTGCTCGAGCATCATGACATTCCTCGCATACCACTGTATCCCGCCTCCCACTGCAGGGCCGATTACCCACCCGGACATCGATATCGAGTTGTATATCCCCATCGCGGCACCCCTCTTGCCAGCCGGCGTAAGGTCAGCGACGAGGGCTGTTGCAGGTGGCCAGACCATCGCTGAAGCAACGCCCTGCAGGAGCCTAAAAATGAGCAGCTGGAACCAGCTCTCTGATAAAGCGAAGAGTATCGACGTGATTGCGTAGACCGCCATGCCGAGCATGATCATTTTTTTGCGTCCGATCCTGTCTGATGCCATTCCGAAGGGGGTTGCCAAGAATGTCCGGGTGAGTAGGAATGCGGACGATAGCAAGCCTATGTCGAGGCCTGATCCTGCCCCCAATATTTGCGCGTAGAGGGGGAGAAATGGCAGTACGATGCCAAAGCCGAACATGACCACAGCTGCGGAGATTGATAGTGCCAGGACTGAGGCTAGCAAAAAGAACACTTACCTGCTTCTGATCAGTGAAATGATTATTACAATTATCCCAATCATGATGAGCCAGTAAGGAAATGAGAGAATTCCAAAATAGAATTTGAAGTCAAATATTGGCGACAGCTCTTTAAGCAGCCCTAAAAGCCCAATGCATATTATGATGATGCCTATGATTGCCAGTGGTTTGCTGCGAGAGATTGGGGTTTGCGCGCTGCCCTCGCTGACGCTCGTTTTGCCCCAATCGATCGGTTCGGAAGGGATGATCAGCCACGCTATGAGATAGATCAAGAGACCGGATCCCCATGCAATGAAAAGCGCGACCCAGACCAGCCTCACCAGCGTGGGATCTATGCCAAAGTACTCTGCCAGGCCGCCGCATACGCCACCGACAAGCCTGTTCTTCCTGGACCTGTAAAGGTGCTTGATTGGCTTCCTAGCTGTTTCTGACATCTGTTTCGCCATCTGATCGGTTGATTGGTCCCATATAAAAAATATGTCGATCGCAAATCATTTCAGAGCGAAAGGACTTTCTTCAGGACTTCCTGGCCATTAATGACGCCGAGAGATCCTTTCCTGCACTCTGTCTCGCTGAAATTGAGTAGGCCGTCGCTTTTTATGTTCAGTCCTGCTGCAATTATCGGGACCGGGTCGTCGGAATGCGACTTGAGGCTACAGGGCGTCGAGTGATCTGCCGTCACCACCACGATCGTATTCTTCAGGTCTACTTTCAAGTTGCTGAAGAAGTGCTCATCGATCATCTCGATGGATTTTACCTTAGCCCTGAAGTCGCCATCATGGGCTGGCTCATCAGGCCCTTTAAGGTGGACGTAGACGCCCCCATACGTCTCAACAAGATCCGATGCCATCTCCGCCTTACTTGAATAGTCCCTTTTGAGGTCTCCTGTTGCAGGCGGCAGCTGGACGACGTCCATGCCGCAGAGCAAGGCTATGCCCCTCTCTACGGGCATCTCCACCATCGATGCAAACTCAAAGCCAAAAACCTCGTTGATGTTACGGAAGTTCGGCAGGGCTGAGCCGGCATCGCGCGAAAGTATGCCATTGGCGGGGGGCTTACCTTCGGCCACGCGGCGCCTGTTCAATGGGTGGTCCTTGAGGACAAGGTTGCTCTTGATCGTGAACTCCTGGAGTAAATCGGCTGCCCTTTTTGACTCAGGGCTGCTGTCGAGCGGCTCGCACGCCTTGACCTTATTCTCAAAGGACTTTAGCGCTATGCCTAAACCTTCACTCTTCTGGTATGCGGGATCGGTATTTGTTATGTTCCCTGAGAGCTTACCTCCCTTCCCCTTAACCAGAAGTACCCCTCTGTGCCCGATTGTGCTCTTGAACTCAAACTCTGCAGGGTGCGAGGAGAGCCTCACCTCCTTGTTGATTGAATCCGCGAGCTCCTGCGCCTCTTCGGTCTTTAGCGAGCGTCCGCAGCGCCTGTCTATTATGGTGAAGTCGTCATCGATCGTTGCAAAGTTGCATCTGACTGCCAGATCCCCATTCTCCATCGGCATGTCAGAGCCGAATGCCTCAATCGGTCCCCTGCCAGTATATGTTTTTACAGGGTCATAGCCGAGCATGCTGATGACGGCCACATCGGATTCAGGCGCGATTCCCTTGCCAACAGTATAGACCATGCCGCCACATCCGGCCTGCGCCAAGGCATCCATCTTCGGGCGGCGAGCTGCCTCCAATGGCGTTTTCCCACCAAGCTCATCGATTGGCCTGTCTCCAAGGCCATCGAGCAGGACATAAAGAATGTGCTTCAGGTACATCCGCATTACCTGCTCCTAATCAGTCAACCGAATATTTATTGATTCTTCGACGCCGCCATCTCACGCTTCGCTGACTGCCCGATATATGCTGTCTTGCACGATCATTGGGGGGTGAGCAGTGTTTGCTAGGAAGACCTTATCCATCCTCAAGAGTTTTTCGAAGAATGCGGTCCTCAATTTCAGCTTCCGCTCATCGGTTACCAGCTGGTGGGGGTTGTAGAACGAGTTAAGCCTGAGAAGGTTCAATGCCTCATTAGCGCTGATCTCCCTGAGGATCGCGCCGTCGTCCGGATCCCGCTTCAGGAGCACCACCTTTCTTAGCGTGGTCAGCGGCAGAACCCCCTCGTTGCCAATAACCCACCTGGCGTTCACAACTGCGCGCCCTCTCTTGTCAAAGATCGCCTTCGCGAGCATACCCTTGTATACGTCCCATATGTTCCCCAGGTCAGCATCGACATAGCAGTTCTTCTCTGATCCGAAAGCCAGCGCGCTCCGCTCGTAGAGCCTGACAAAGAACCAGTCGTCAGCCAAGAGCCTCACGCCCTGGTTCCTCAACATCCCCCAGCTGTGCGTCGTCTTCCCCACCCCGCTCGGGGCAATGAGGGCGACGCCAGTCCCGTTGAGATCGAGCGCAGCGCCATGAATCGAATGGATCTCATGCGCATCTTCCAATATGTCACCCGCAATGGCAAGGGCAACGCTCTTGATCCAGCCATAATAATCAATATTGTAAATGAAGGCTGTCTTTGTCAATGGATCATACTTGACGTGCTGCGGCTCGCCCGGGTCCTCGATTGCTATGATTCGCCCATGGGACCTGGTATTCTCGTTGGCTGAGTAGAAGTTGTCAGACCAGACGTCGGTGAACAGCTTGTTATCGGTAATGAGCTTGATGCAACAGCCATAGACTTCAGCCTTCCTTGTAAAGAGAGGCCTCCTTATCAATTCTGAATAAAGGGCATGCTTCAGGTCCACATCTATCAGTTCAATGCGATATGGCATAACTCCACCAACAAAAGGGCACGTTCTTGAATTACACAAGACTGCAGAAATATTATTATGCTTATTGATCCACCTCCGATCGTATGCAATTAAGGGGGAGCTCGCGGGCAAAGGGCTTCGCGCTCATAATAATAGCAGATCTTCTGTGGGGGACGGTGTTCGTCGCGTCGCAGGTCGGACTCAAATACATGTCCCCCTATGACCTGGTCTTCCTAAGGTTCCTTGTCGCGTCGCTCGCGATCCTACCCCTTTGGATCGTCTTCAATGCAAGCCTCTCGTTATCCAACGCGATCAAATCAAAATGGACGTGGTTCTTCGCCTTGGTTTATTCGATCGGGTTCATCTTCCAGTATGTCGGGCAGGACCTCACGACGGCCTCGGAGGCGACCCTTCTCACGAACCTGTCGCCAATAATAGTCCCGATCTTTGCATTTCTGCTATTGAGGGAGCCGATAAGCAATTTCCAGAAGGCGTCATTCCTTATTGGGCTGTTGGGGCTATTCTTCATAGCGAGCCCGCGTTTTGGACTTGGCCAGTTGCAGCTAGCCGGAGATCTGATTCTCTTTTTGACGTCTGTAAGTTACGCGCTTTTCACAGTAATGAGCAAGAAGAAAAGGCTGGAGTCCCTGAGCAGCATCTTCGCCGTAATACTCTGCACATCCCTGCTGCTTGCCTTCCCCGCGATCTTCTTTGGAGACGGCCCTCAGAGATTGTCTGGGATTGACCCAGCTGGATGGCTGGCCATAGTTTACCTCGGGATACCCTGCACGCTGATTGCCATAACGCTATACCTTAAAGGCCTGGACAAAGTAAAGGCCTCCGAGGCAGCGATCTTCTTTTTGCTTCAAGTACAGGTCGGTCTAATCCTTTCAGCGCTCCTTTTCGGGGAATACCTGAGCGCGGCACAGATCATCGGCGTAATTGCGGTCTTCATTGCGCTCCTCCTAGGAATTGCCAGATCAAGATGAGGGGGTTACGGCCATTGGATCCTATGCCGCAGCGAAATTGCCACTCATCGGCTACCGGATGGCGGTTCGTCAAGCGCTGCACAGGGAAAAAATTACTCTCAGTTATGCATAGATAGGTTAAAATATACACCTTCATTAATTTTTGGTAGGTGCGGCAGTTGGGCAACGATGGGAAAGGCTTCAGCACTAAAGCAATACACTCAGGAGACGATGGAAAGAACATCATAAGCCCCATCTATCAGACGGCGATCTTCAGGCACCCAAATGGCGAAAAGATCAGGGGGAAGGATCTCAAATACAGCCGGGAGGACAACCCAACCGTTCATTTGCTTGAGCAGAAAGTCGCCTCGCTTGAGGGCGGGGAGGACTGCCTCGCTTTCTCTTCAGGAATGGCAGCAATATCTACCGCATTTCTCGCCCTGGCTGCTAAAGGGGACGAGGTGCTAACTTCCAAGGAAGTGTATGGCGCGTCTCTGATTCTATTAAGGTCGCTAAAGAAGTTCGGTCTCGAGGTCAAGTGCGTGCTCAATGAAGAGCTGGCGAATTCGATAAAGCCGAGCACGAAGTTCGTTTTTGTTGAGACTATGACAAATCCGACATTGAGCGTCCCTGATTTGCCTGAGATAATAAAGGCGAGCAGGGAGAACGCTGCAACCCTGATCGTGGACAACACATTCGCCACACCTGTCAATTTGAGGCCGCTCGAGATTGGCGCAGACTTTGTGGTACATAGCGCAACAAAGTATCTGGGCGGGCACAACGACGTGATTGCTGGGGTGCTGAGCGGCTCAACAAGCAGGA
>JANHAI010000061.1 GCA_024464205.1 Candidatus Methanomethylicia archaeon | reverse complement strand
TGGCTGTCCCGAACGACGGCCTGGAACCCTGTGCTCACGTAGGCGGTCTTTGTGCATTTGAAGCCATTCACTACAGCGAGCCGGTCTCCAACTTTCAGCTCATCAAGGCGGCGCCACGCTCTCTTCAGGCGGCCGTTTTCTGCGTAGACGACGAGCAGCGGGTGGTTGTAGGTACCTTTTACGCTCTTGCCGGATTCGGTTATCACCTCTATCACGGGCTGGTCCCTGTAGACGTGGAAAGTCGTGGCGAGTGCCCTTCGGCAGCCTTGGCCAGTCTGGACCTGGATCCCCAACGGCTCAAGGTGGTACTTCCCCAGCGCCCCAATCTTTGCTATGCGACCGTCGCCTAAAATCACCCTCTCGTCCGCCACAAGGCAGCCTGGGTCCCCGACCAGCAGGATATTTATGTCTCCCCTGATCTTGATGTCGGGCAAGTTCTTTGTGACCCCGCCGGCTAGCTGGTACGCCACCGCCTCTTTTATGTCGTCATACGCGTAGATCGATGGGGCAATCGAGTTCTTTATCTTCTCGACGACGTTTGGATCGCTCGCTAGTGCGAGTATCGCCTTTTCGTCCTCTTGCGATATGGCGACCTCCTCTGCGCCGCGCTCCGCGACCTCCAAGTTGTTGACGTCGACGCCAGACGAGAATGTCGCGAGCCTGAAGCCCTTCGAAGTGAACTCCTGCTTCGCCTGGAGGATGCCGACCATCGAGATCCGGTCTCCAGGTCTCGAGAGATCCACGATGTCCCCCTGGAGCATCGCCTCTACAGTCCTTGGTAGCTGCCCTGGGGGGAGCTCCTCGGGGCGCTCCTGGACCGAGATGAGCTGCCAGTCCACGAAAGTGGATTCTTCAGGGATGAGCCTGAAGAAGCCCTTCCTCGCGCACGCCTCGTTTGTGCACTGGGGAGGGGGCATAAGTATGTTGCCGGTTTGCTCGATGATCATCTTCTCTCCGCACCGAGGGCACATGAACACCGCGCTCCTCAGAAGCTGCTTGACCGCCGACGCCCGTGTGATTATGCCCTCGACCATGATGAGCTTGCCCATGTGTGTCGACTTGAGGGACCTCAGGGGGACGACCTCGTCGAGCTTCCTGATCCGTGCCCTGAACCCCTTCACCTTCGCTGCGTACATCATGTTCTCGACACGCATCACGTCGTGGATCGCGGAGTTGAACTTCGGCAGGAGCTCCATCGGCCGTTCCTTGAGGTCGTGCGCGAGGTCAGGGTCGAATGAGATGAGGTCGTCGAAGTCTATCACCAGAGAGGTCTTCCCCTGTGAGGCGGCCTGCGCTATCGCATCCCTGTACTTGTAAGCCTCCTTCCTGTCCTGGTACGACTTGAGGAAGTTCACGAACCTCTCTCGGTAATCCATTATCTCTTCGAGTGCCTCTGTCAACTCATTCCCCTCGCTTTGTCTCCTCTGAGAGGAGCTTAAGCCTCCAATCGTCTATCTCCGACCTTATGGCCGAGTAGAGCGCCCTCTCTTCTGGCTCGAGCGCCTCAGTTAAAGCTTTCGAGGGGTTCCTTTCCATCGCAAGCCTCAGTATCTTCTGTAGCCTGCAGTTAATGAGGTCCTGCGCCTTCATGAGGGACTGCCTTTGCTCGTTGAGGAGGGTGTGGGTCGGGTTCTTCTTTATAGCCTCGTTGAGCGCGCAAAGCAGTGCCCGCAGCTTCGGGTAGAAGTGCTTCGGCAGCTGCGAGATGCCCTCGTTCTTCTCCTCCTTCCACGAGAGCTTGTAAAGCTCGCTAGGCTTGAGAGATCCCTCTTCCCAGTTGATCTTAACTACCCCATCAGCCTCAAGGGCCTTCGCCACCCATAGGGGGATCTTGCCCTCCTTTCCTTCCTCGAATGGCCCGATCTGCGCCCCCCCTGCAGAGACGGGCTGGAGCTGCTTCAGGAAGGTCACGCTGACGAGGTCCTCCTCGTAGAGGAACTGCGCGAACCTTATGCTCTCTGAAGATCGCTTTGGCATTAAAGTCCTACCTTCTCGAGGGGGGTTGAGTGCTTCTAGTTTGTAATTTACCTCTTTAAAGCTTTAAGGGAGTTGTATGCAGGGATTGCGATGACTATGCCGACAAGGATCTGACCTATGTTGAAAGGCACCTCGGCGATCGCTACGTAGCCCAGGACCAGCTGCTCATAGAGGAAGTAGCCCGCCACCATCACCGACCCAGCGATGGACGCACAAAGAGCTGAATACCCGACCTCTGGCCTTGAGGCGAAAGATGCTGCGACGACCACCCCGGCGGCGAAGAGCCCGATTGCGGCCCAGAACCATGGCGGGACCGTCACCGTTATGACCTGCTGGCCCGCCCATGGAAGGCCGATCCCGATCTCCGCCTCGCCCGCATAGTAGACCGACCCGACGAGGAAGATGCAGGCGAAGAGGGCTGCGCCGACCGCAACTGAGAGCAACCTCCAAGCGCGTCTGGAGAGTGCGGGCTTCCTCGAGGCGAGGTAACCGAGGATCCCTCCCTCGGTCCCCTTTATCAGCAGCGTCGCGGGCGCGAAGAAGTAGTAGCCGAGCACTATGTCGGCTATCATCGACCCCACGCCCCCTGCGAAGGCGCCTGCCCTTGCCCCCGCCAGCAGTGCCACGAGGAAGACGGCGGATTCCCCCACGTTGAAGTACCCCCTTGTGGCTGGGACGTAGATCGTGAAGATGAGCGTGGCGACGGCGACCAGCCCGGTGTAGAATGCCAATTGAGGTATGGTCCTTGGCTTCAGCACGCTTCTGGCACCTGCCACTTCTTCATTCTCATGCATGCTTTTTACGGTTGCCCTCCAGCACGTATAACACGATGGGCTCATTGGCGAGGGGCGCTTTCAGCGTTTCGGTTAAATATGCCACTTATAAGAGGAGATTACGTAAGGGGTTTTTCTCTTGTCAGAGTTACGCGAAGTGATGTGGACCGAGAAGTATAGGCCGAAGACCCTCGACGATATCGTGAACCAGACCGAAATCGTCGAGAGGCTCAAGCGCTTCGTGAAGGAGCGATCCATGCCCCATTGCCTTTTCGCTGGGACGCCGGGGACAGGGAAGACGACGGCCGCGATGTGCCTCGCCCACGATCTGTACGGCCAGGATTACAGGCAGAACTACCTGGAGCTCAACGCCAGCGACGAGAGGGGCATAGACGTGATAAGGACGACCGTCAAGGACTTCGCCAGGACGGTGAGCATGGCCGATGCGCCGTTCAAGATCTTGGTGCTGGACGAGGCGGACAACCTGACGCCGGACGCCCAGCAGGCCCTGCGGAGGACTATGGAGATGTACACGAACACCTGCAGGTTCATACTGGCGTGCAACTACTTCAGCAGGATAATCGAGCCCATACAGTCGAGGTGCGCTTTCTTCAGGTTCATCCCACTCAGGGGGGAGGAGGTGAAGGCCCGAGTCAAGGAGATCTGCGAGAAGGAGGGCGTCAGGATTACGCCGAAGGGCCTTGAGGCGCTATTATACGTGGGGGGCGGCGACCTGCGGCGGGTGATCAACACGCTCCAAGCGGCGGCTGCCTCGAGCAAGGAGGTGGACGACGCCATCATCTACAGGATATCAGGCAGGGTAAGCCCAAAGGAGGTGAAGGACCTCCTCTCCGATGCCATAAAAGGGGACTTTGTGGCCGCGAGGGCAAAGGTGGTCAGGCTCATGGTCGATTACGGCCTCTCAGGGTTGGATATAGTGAAGCAGGTCCACAGGGAGGCGATGGGGATCAGCATTGACGAAAGGGCCAGGCTCGAGCTGATAGACGCGGTGGGCGAAGCCGAGTACAGGATGCTTCAGGGCGGGTCCGACGAGATCCAGCTGAACGCGATGCTCGCTAGGATAGCCCTGATAGGGAGCAGGCAGCAACCATGAAGCTAGGCAAGTCCCATTACCCATATCCTAAGGCAGCTGCCAGAGCCAGTGGCAGGGGGCGACTAAGGTGAGCAGGACCGCGAAAGTTGAGCCTAAGGAGATGAGCAACCTACCGTGGACCGAGAGGTTTAAGCCTCAGACCCTCCCGGAGATCGCGGGCAACTACAGCGCAGCAGAGCAGCTCCTGGAGTGGGCCAGGGCTAGGATGGCGGGGAAAGCTGTGAAGGGGGCCGCGCTCCTGCATGGGCCACCCGGGACTGGGAAGACCATAGCGGCGATCTTGGTCGCGAAGGCGCTCGGCGCCGAGCTAGTCGAGATGAACGCGAGTGACTTCAGGACAGAGCAGCTAGTCAACGAGGTGGCTGGCGGGGCAGCCCTCCAGTCCTCGCTCTTCGGCAAAGGGTCCAAAATAATATTCCTTGACGAGCTCGACGGCATCTCCGGAAGGGAGGACAGGGGCGGGCTGGGGGCAATAGTCGCGCTGATAAGGGAATCGAAGTACCCGATCATCGCTGCGGTCAATGACCCCTGGGACCCGAAGTTCAGGGCGCTGAGGGAGGCGTGCGAGATGATCAAGTTCAGGAGGGTTGCGAGGCCTAGCGTCCAGGTCCAGCTGAGGAAGGTTGCGAGGATGGCTGGCGTCAGCGCCTCTGAGGAGGCGCTTGGCAAGATAGCTGAATGGGCAAACGGCGACCTCAGGGCGGCCATAAATGACTTCCAGATGATAGCGGTCGGTAAAAAGGAGATCGGGGAGGAGGACGTCGGGACCCTCTACCCGCGGCTGCAGCAGAAAGGGATCTTCGACGTCATGAAGGACGTCTTCTCGGCTGAGGGCTGCCTTGACGCCAAGCTGGCTGCTGACGGGGCTGATGTCGACATCCAGATGCTCCTCCAGTGGCTGAACGAGAACATACCACTCCAGTATCAAGACCCAGCTGAGAGGGACTTTGCCTACACTTGGCTCTCCAAGGCTGACGTCTACCTCTCCAATTCATCCCGAAGGCAGATGTGGGATCTCATCCCCTACGCAGTCGAGCTGGCGACCGGCGGGGCAGCTATGGCGAAGAGGGGGGCCTACGAGTTCGCAAAATACTCGTTCCCGAGGCGTATCAGCATGATGGGTGCGACAAAGGAAACCAGGGGGATCAAGAAGGAACTGCTGAAGGAGATAGGGAGGCGGGAGCACGTGTCGTTGAGGAAGGCGGCATCAGAATATCTCCCCTACATAGAGGCCATGATGGAGAAGGGCAAGGCGTCAGACCTTGCCAGCTGGGTCACTGAAGGCTAGGCCCCACATAGTATGGCGATCTCCTTGCGATGGCCTTCTCGAATAAAAGTCTCAGGTAGCTGTCTGGAGCCCCCTGCCTGATCGGGCCGAGGACGTCCACGAGGTTGTCGCTCCGCATCAGGCATGGCTTCAGCTTCCCGTCGCTGGTTATCCTGAGCCTCGTGCATCCCATGCAGAAGTGGGGGTTGTTAGTCGCCCTCACGACCTCAACCATGAGCGAGTCCCCGAAGATGTACCGGCGCCTCCCGTTCATGCCCAACCTCTCCTCTATCTGGTCAGCTTTTGACGCGAGGCGCTGCTCCAACGATCCGAGGTCGATGTGGTGATCGTTGAAGAATCCTCTATCAAGGTTCAGATCCTCGAGCTCAATGAGCTGGAGAGAGCAGCCCACCCCTTTGGAATAGTCAATGAGCTCGTCGACCTCTGACTCGTTTATCCCTTTCATGATCACCACGTTGATCTTGATCTCCATGCCGAGCGACTTCGCCAAAGCTATTCCCCTAAAAGTGTCCTTTATCTCGCCCTTTGTTAGCGAAGAGTAGACGCACGGGTTTATGCTGGGGAGGGATATGTTCATCCGCTTGAGGCCCGCTCCGGCAAGTGCCTGGGCTTGCTTTGCCAAGAGGGAGCCGTTCGTGGTGATCGCCACATCGTCCATCTCGAGCTCCAATGTCCTCCGGACAATCTCGGCGAGGTCTTCCCTGAGCAGCGGCTCCCCTCCGGTGTACTTAACCCTCCTCACGCCCACTGTTTTTGCGACGCCCAGAATCCTAATCACCTCATCGGCGGTCATCTCACTTCTTGCAGCAGACTCCCCTTCGTGGTGGCAGTACACGCAGTTGAGGTTGCACCTCTGGGTGAGGCTGATTCTGAGGCCCCGTATCTCCCTCCCGAAGAGGTCCTTCATGGAGCCTCCCCCATCAAGGAAAGGATAAAGTCAGCCACTTTGGAGCCATCGAACGGCAGGGCTACGAGATTGCCAGCGGCCGGTTTGGGACCCTTCGAGACAACCGCAACTAGGTTCTCAAGAAGAGAGAGAGGGCCCAATTCCCCTTCTGCGATCGCGATCTTTTTGAGATGGGATGCTTTGAACCCCTCGCAGATCACGAGGTCAGCGCCCAACGAACCTGCAACCTCAAGCAGGGCTTCGAGGCTCACCCCCACAGCGGCGAGGGCGATCTGCCCGCTTGAAGAGATTATGGCTGAGGCGAACGCGCCCGCCTCCCTGAATCGCCATGTATCCTTCCCCTTATTGTCCTGGATCGCAGGCTCTTCGGGCGTGTGCTTTACGACAAAGACCCTCATGCCGCG
>JANHAI010000060.1 GCA_024464205.1 Candidatus Methanomethylicia archaeon | reverse complement strand
AATTCTGGGTTGGTCCAGTTCATGGACGTGGATGCCCCCACGCCCATGGTGAGACAGCTGTAAGATGGCTCGGTGACCGTCCCAAATCCTGGTCCACCATTGCCAACAGCCTGACAGACGAGGGTTCCCGGATGCTCTGGATCTAGCTGACCTGGGATCATCAGCGCATCCTGAAATGAGGTAAGGACGCTGTACCATGGCAAGCCAATAAGCACCTTTGCCCATTCAGAGATGCCCCAACTGTTGCTTATTATGTCAGCCTTGTGATCGCCGGAGTATTTCCACATGCCATATACAGTACCATAGCCAGCAACATTGGATGAAACATTTTCTTTGATCAAATCGAAGCCTGCCGCCCAGAGCTCACCTTCGATAAGGTCACCAATCATGAGCGCCGTTATCCCCATCACTGATGCCCCTATGGCGATGCCAGGTGTGACGCGCGAATCGATCTTTTTCCTGATGGCAGAAACATCCCTGCCAGAAGCAGCGTTCGCGCAAGAGGTGCCGTGCCCCTCCATGTCTACCTCGAAGCAGACAAAGTTGCCATTTGGATCAATTGGCTGGAGGATGGTCCCCCTATCTTCTTTATTTGGGGAGAGTGACCAGACGTCCATTAGCCTCGCGAGGGTACCAGCGGAGATGTCGAAAATACCATCACCATTAAAGTCCCTGGCTGCAAGCACAGCCCCTCTCGGAGTTAGTGGCATTTCGTCAGAGAAGCTATAGTCGGAAAATCCTGGATAGAATTCAAACGAGAGATCCACATAGGCGGTCTCACAAGCGCCATCGCCATCCCTGTCCACGACCAAGACCGGGAAAAGATCAAAGCTATTGCGGATATTTCGATATGTTACTTGAAGCATTACTCCAAAATGCGCTTTCTCCCCGGCCTTGAGTACATTTGTGACCTCCATGTTCTTCGGGAAAGAGGACCCCATAAGTTCAGAGTACCTGTAAGTGTATCCCCACAAGTACAGAAGGGGGTCAGTCCCAGCTGTCCTGATATAGGTCTTCGAGCCGCTAGAGAAGGCAGTAAGCGATATATTTGTGTAGACAAGAGATTGCCCGTCCGCATCAAGGGCTGACACGATCATCGATGTATCGCGCGGGATTGTACTGTCCCAGTAGGCCAGGCCTAATGAGCCATAATCGACCCCAGTATCTATGATCGCGATCGTTACATTGGCCCCCGTGTAGCCCATATCCCAACTCCCCCTTGCACCACTGAGGGATGCGGGATCGCTCATGATTGCCAATGCGTCAGCCCCAGGAGGCGTGATGCTGAGTTTTGCGATCAGATCTGAGAGATCCCAAACCGTTGGCTTGTTTGAATCGACCCTCACGGGTGAGAGAACGCCTGATTGCGCTTCTATAAGCGGGCGGTCAAGGATGACGGCGCTTATCGATCGAGATCTTGCCACCTCACCAATATTTTGCAGGTGCATTACGCCTATCGCGAGCCTGAGGCTGCCTATTGCGGGGCAAAGGTGTAGCGAAGAGAATTTTCCTCCAAGATCTTCGGTAATTTCGCTTAGGGGGCTGTCCTTAAGTATGAGGATGACCCTCGCGTCGCCGCATTGAAAGTTCTTCAGAAGAGGGTCAATCCAAACGCAGGGTGCATTGCCCGGACTGCCAATCACCCCTTGCGGGAGGCAGCCCAGCAACACAAGCGACGTAATGATCGCTGCCAAAGCTTGCTTATTGCAGAACAAAAAATCAAACATGATTCCACGCAGATCGCGGAGCGTTAGAGGGTGACTTCATACTACCCTCTGATACTCACTGAAAAATGCAATGGCGCGAACGCCTCTTTTTTCGCTTTGCAGATGGGGCACTTGTATGGTGGTTCTTCCCGATATACTACATAACCGCATTGCTTGCAGTACCAGAATCGCATCTTTCCCTCGCCAATAGGCACGAATTCCTCCTTCTCCTCTGCCTTTTTTGTCTCTTCAGGAGTTGGAGCCCCTCCGCCCATGGCATACTCCATTGCTTTCGATACTTTCGAAGGATCCCTCCTCTCAGGAATTGGCTTTATTGGGGTTTTTCCTTCAAAGAGATCTTTCCGGATGTATAATGCGCAGTAGCAGGAGCCGTATTCCTCTACGTCCTGATCCCTATACTCGCACGGGCATATTATGTCTCTGTCCAACTCGAAGTTGCCGGAGGCAACCCTGCAAGGGCAGGCCCTGTAGCCATACCTCTCTTCATTGGTCTTAAGGCCATTCAATATGTCGTTCAAGAAATTCTCGTCTGGGTTCAGGAAATAGCCATTAGCCCTGGCATTCTCCTCAGTATCTCTTTTGACTTCTTCAAAGGTGACCATCCGGATCGCCTCATAGCCCTAATGCTTTTTTCAGCTCATCCTCTCTGAATCCCGTTATCTTGACGCTCCCATTGTCGATTATTATTAATGGGAAGCTGAGAGGGCGATCCATTGCAGTGATCTCCTGCTTGATCTTCTCCAAGTCTTGCTTGTTACAGCGATCGACATCGACGAATTCAAATTCAATACCACTGTTTTTCAGGAATTTCTTTGTTTGCGCGCACCATCCGCAAGTGCTGAGCGCGTATACGAAGACCTTATGGTCTTTCTTGCTTCCTTCAACCCTCTCTATTTTCATAAAAAACCACAGATCAAACTATTTTCCCATCGGATATAACCATTGCTATCCGAGCCAATAATGGATTTAGAGATACCCATTTTCTTTGTACCATTTTACGGTTTCCTTGAGACCTGTTTCCAGGTCGTATTTTGGCACGAAGCCAATCTCCCTTTTTGCTTTCTCGATTGAGTAAGCCCTGTCACTGCTCACTGCCCGCACTGTGGATCTGTGCCACATGAAGTTTTCTTTTCCCAATAAGCGGTTCAAAGCTTCGACAGGGGCGACCATTGCTGACGCAATCAGCGGGGGGACATGGAGCGAAGGCGGGGGCCTTCCGACAATATTTCCAAGGATTGCATAGACTTCATTGTAAGAGTACGCCTTCTCATAGCTGATGATGTAAGTCTGACCCTTAGAAGCTTCAGGATGTTCAAGCGACGCCAGGAATCCAGAGACGATGTCTTTGACGTGGGCAAATTGAACCCGATTCTCCCCATCCCCAACTACGAACCGGGTCGATATCGAGTTCTTTGCAAACGAGGTTATGAGCCAGTAAGAGACGTCGTCTACATTCCTAGGACCATAAATCCCCGAGGGGCGGATTATCGTGTAGTTCACCTTGCTTCCGAAGCTCTTTACTATCCCTTCAGCCATGAGCTTCGATTTCCCGTACTCGTATTCTGGATTAGGCGGCGTATTCTCGTCCCCGATGCCAGCATTTACTCGCCCTATTGCTTCCGTGGTGCTGCAATAAATGAAGTGCGAGATGCCATTCTTGGCTGATGCCTCAAGGATCGACCGGGTCCCCTCGACATTGATCTTCCTGTAGAGATCCCGTTTCCCGTGGAAAGTATAGTAAGCCGCCAGATGGATAACGACATCGACCCCCTTTGTCGCAGCGAGGAGGCTCTCATAATCAGTTAGATCGGCAACCCTCATCTGGAGGTCCATCTCTTTCAGGAGGGTTGTGTCGCTCCCTCTCCTGACTTGAGCGACTACAGAATAGCCCCTCTCGATGAGCCCCTCCGCCATATGTCCACCAAGGAACCCTGAAGCCCCAGTGACGAGAACCTTCATATTCAACCCCTTATCCCAAGATTGGCTTCTCTCTTGCATACACAAAATAGGTGAACATGGAAGGGATGCCTATTCCGTCGTAAGGCTCAGCGGCGCTCCTCATGAACATGTCCTCAAGAGGCAGGATCCTGAAGACCCCAGCAGCCGCAAGACACTCCAGCAGGCTCTTTCGGGCTGTTTCACCCACTGCAAGCCCCACAGACTGGACTTTGTCGATGCCGCGGTAAGCCCTTCTTGATGGGAGGGCTTTGATCAGGTCGACAGCATCTTCATAGTTGGATATGACTGAGATCTCGATGAAGCGCCTTCGGTTATAGATGTTGAACTCTGGCAACGCGGAGATCACATCATCGAGCGGGCTTTTCCCTTTCGAGAGGACGACTGTCCAGGCATTTGAGGGATCATTTGATTGGAAGACCGTCGACCCCTTAAATCTCAAGAAGCGCCTTGCGCTTTCGAGTACATATGCGGACCCCTCAGTAGTCTTCATTGGGATTGATTGTCCCACAGAGGAGAGAGAGGCGCATACCTTTTTCGCGAACTCAGAGGCGCCCTCCATCGAACCGACGAAAGCAGCCTGCGTGGGTGAGCTGCACAGCTGCTGGTCATAGAGTACGATGTTCTTCGCAAGCGCCATCGCAGCGGATTCCGACGCGCTCCCTTCGTCTATTATCGCAAATCCGGTGAGGGGACCGTTTATGTAAAAACGCGGATGGAAGGGGTTCTTGTGGACGTACTTGGAGATTTCCGTCCTTGCGGGCTCGCCTCCCCAAAAGTTAATCACGCCGAGGGGGGCTTCAGAGAGGAGATAAGGGAATGCCGGGCTATCATGGGAGAAGTAGCTGATGGCGAGCGCTCTGGCAAGGAGATCAGCTTCCTCAGTCCCCAGTCCGTCAATGATCTTGTATATGGCGTATACGCCTGCGTAGTTTGAAAGGGAAGGCCGCAGGAGGGTTAGGTTGCCAGTTACAAGCGAGATGGTCGTGGGGATGAGCGGGGGTATGAGTGAGTTGCCTGAACTGATTATGAAAACAGGCCCCGCTGGCAGGCACCTTGTCTCTTCACCGTCCCCAAAGTCAACAAAAGACTCAAGGCATTTTATGTTGCAGGGTAAGGCGGTCTCGATGTTCCTCCTAATATGATCCCCATTGAGCGCGGATCTCACAAGGGAGAGCTCCAGATCAATCATCTGGAGGCTGTACCCGGTCGATCTGTACAACGATTCCCTTAGGTCGTTCAGCCTGCCGTCGGCCAGCATCTCATCCCAAACCTTGCCAACATCGCTTACGGTCTTTAGCCTTTTTTCGAGTGGCATCGACGATAGGGAATGCTGTATTTCCGCCTTCTGGGAAAGGAAATTTGAGATGCAGGGAACGGTCAGCTCCTGGACGACGTTGCTCCCGATTTTCTTCTCGGTTGTCTCGATGTATCCTCTCAGGAGGGGGGATAGTGCCATAGCGGTCATCAACTTTTCTTAGTCATCATCTCTTCCAAAGTGCCACCACATGCCCTCTGAAGATCCCATCCTTCCTCAACGGTGAAGCGACGGACATATTTGAATTCCTTGCCATAGTAACTTTTTGATGGTTGCGATGTCATGAGGTCACCCGGATAGAATAGTTCCAACCATGAGGTGACGAAGGGGTTGAATATCCCCAATACCCCTTCCTTCGAATCTTCCTCCATCATCTCGAATGTCTTTGGGTTGAGGATGAATGCGTGGGATAACGGGTGAGGGAGCTTCTCGTTCGTGCCAAAGCGATCAATGAAAGCGGTGAGGGTCTCGGTCATGCCGAGCACATCCATGAATGGCGCAGGTATGTCTTCCCCATTTTTGTCTTTCGCGACGAAGTATTTCCGAGAGAGCGAGACGATCTTTTCGTAAGGCGGCAATGTGTAGCCCTTGGATCCTCCGCCGGTGACGATTACGCCTCCCCTGCCAAGGTTTATTGGCGGCGTGCCTGTGATCAATTTGTAAGCGATCTTTTTGATTGGGTTCATCTTGTCGAAGCGCTCGGCCAAAAGGTATACTCCAGCTGGGGCTGTGAAGAAGAGCTTCGGCTCGGCTTTGCTCTTCAAGAATTTGAGCAAGTTCTCTTTATTGGGCTCAAGCTTCTGCCACTGACTCCCTTCCTTTTTACCTTCGACCAAGTCCATCCCGTAGAGCAGCTCTATGTTCTTGCAGTCGAGAGTCAGGTGGACGAAGGCGACGAAGCTGAGCTTGTACCTCAGCTCGGGCGCAGCCATGAAGAGCGCGACCCCTTTCTTCTCCTCCAGAATGCCTCCGTATATGTATTCGAAAAGGTTGGTGTTTGCCTTTATCATGATGGCGAGGTCGAGGGGGCTCCTGTATATTTTCACAGGGTCTTTCCCCGTCGTCCCGCTTGAGGTGAAGTATTCGCCACCTTCTTCGACATCCTTTATAAGGAATTGCTTGTGCCCATCCCCCCTCAGCATGTCAGAGGGGATCGCCAATTTTGCCAGATCCTCAAAACCTGCATTTCCAGGGTTTATGTTCAGCTTCTCAAAGAGGGAGGAGTAGTATTCGCTATGGTCTTTGAAGAACGAGAAGCATTCCTTCAGGAGGCTCTTCCTAAGAGAAAGGAGATAATCAGGGGATTTTTCAAAGAGAGTTTTGTCATTTATCAGGTTCCAAACCCTCTCGACGTAGGGATCTTTAAGGAGTTTGCTCTTTGATGCAAGCTCGAATATTTCGGATGAGTTCATCTTGAACACCATGTGAGACTGGATTTAAGATACGCCCTACTTGTTTAAAAAATCTAGCTTTTCCCCACATTGGGTTTTTTATTTATTGGGTGAGCGAATGA
>JANHAI010000059.1 GCA_024464205.1 Candidatus Methanomethylicia archaeon | reverse complement strand
CACGGAAGGGCGGATCTCGGCGTTGGCGTCGAGAGTGCAGCCCGCGCATATGGTCTAGATTTCATACCAATAAAGTATGAAGAGTATGACTTCATTGTTTCGCCAGAGAGCGCCAATAAAAAAAGCGTCAAGATCTTTCTGGAGCGCCTCAGGTCAAAAGATTTTGCCGAGATGCTGGATAGGATGCCGGGTTACAGAAGCTGGTAAGGGAGCACTATCAGGGGGAGCTGCTCGTGCCCAATGGCTGCCCTTGCACTCTGGGGACTTTTGAAGTCCGGCCTTAACCTAAAAATATTAGTGGGCATCTAATCGCCCATCTTTCGAATCGACTGATCCCCGATGGGTGCGTTTATGTTGAAATCGGTGCCATCTTAGGATATGCAAAAAAAGGGGCGAAAGCAACCGACCTCTAATTGACACTAGTTAGCCCATGTCAAATATTATTAAGTTAGTCAAAGAATATGTACAACAGAAGGCAAATCCAGTTATGGGTAAAAAGACATTCCTTTACGATTACCACGCAAGGAATGGCCAAATTGTTGAGTTTGCAGGATACGACATGCCAATGTCTTATGAGGGCATATTGAAGGAAGTTGTCGCGACACGGATGAGTGCGTCAGCATTTGATGTTGGGCATATGGGGCGCATCATCTTTAAAGGCGAAGATGCGGGGCATTTTCTTGATTATGTGTTAACGGTCCAGGCTTCTGCTCTTCAGCCATTCCAAGCCAAATATTCGCTTATAGCAGACGAGGGCGGAAAAATAATAGACGACGCTGTGCTGATGAAGCTGAATGATGAAAAATTCATCATTGTTGTCAATGCCATAAACAAAGAAAAAGATCTTGCATGGTTCCGAGAGAAAGCCAGCAGTTACGAAACAGGCATCGACGACATGACAGATGAGACGTCGATGATAGCGTTGCAGGGGCCTGAAGCCAAAAAGGTATTGCAGCCTATGTGCGATGCAGATCTCGGGCCAATGAGGAGGTATAGGGGAGGCATCGTTAAGGTAGCTAATTTAGAATGCATTGTATCAAGGACTGGCTATACTGGCGAAGATGGTTTTGAACTAATCGTGATCGAGGGCAAAAGAGCAATCGAGATTTGGGTGCTACTGATCGGCAACGGGGCAAAGCCAGCAGGCCTCGGAGCGAGGGACGTCCTCCGGATCGAAGCTGGCATGCCACTGTACGGGAATGAGCTTATTGAGGGCATCAGCCCATTTGAGGCTGGACTAGACTTTGCTGTGAATTTGGAGAAAGGGGATTTCATCGGAAAACGAGCACTTGCGGTTGCGAGATCAAGGAAGGAGAAGCACCTCGTCGGCATCAAGCTGCATGAGAAGAGGGTACCAAGGAAAGGAGATCCGATATATATCGGCAGCTTGGAGGTAGGGAATGTGACTAGCGGAACGTTCTCTCCAACGGTCAATGCCAGTATCGCAATGGGATACGTGAACGCCCAATTACAGTGCGGTGCCGAGGTCTTTGTGGGAGTTCGCGGGCAGAGAATCCCAAGTACAATAACAGAGATGCCGTTCTACGACCAAAAAGTCTACGGGTGGAAGCGTGAAAGCAGCCAGCCAAGTTCGAGTGGTTAAAACAATTAAGTTAAATAGCGAAGCTCTTGATGAGGTATCTGGTGCATTAAAATGAACTTTAACATTGGGATCAGTCTTAATCAAATCTCTGGCGAGAGACTCATGGAGCCCGAGAGGGGGATCCAGAATCTTCAGATAACCACTAACATCAGCATCACCAAACTGGCGCAGGCTGATAACGTACTCGATCTGAGCTTCATATTTGCAGTCAATTATAACCCTGCCCTGGCTAATTTGACGTTGAAGGGGACCGCAAAAATCACAGGTGACAAGTCTGATCTTGAGGAGATAAGGAAGGCTTTTGAACAGAAGAAGGCACTGCCGCCAATGGTCTTACAGACAATTTCAAATGTGGCTTTTGTTGAGGGCGTCATACTCGCAAGGTCGCTCAACATACCGCCGCCAATTCCTCTGCCAGCCATCCAGCAGCAAAATGAAATGAGGGGAAAGGCACCCAGCCCGAGCTACATAGCATGATTGGATAACTTGAAAGATCAAGTCGACCCTTTTTTCATTTCCTTGAGGGCAAAGCATACATCTTTCGATCTGTCACATAGCGCCATGCAGACTAATTTTGGCAACTCCGGATCATTCAAAAAAAGCTTTTGCACCGCGAATGCCATGTTGCATTCAGGATGGAAATATTCCACGATCTCAAATTTCTCTGCCAACGCTTTCCCTTCAGCAGTTTTCTTGAAGCATTCCCAGCAGGCATCATATTTCGGGCGTTTGTAATGCGCCTTGCAAGAGGGGCATAGATCATATCCATTGTGCCTTGCATAGAGGCACCTCCTACAGAGAAGCATTTCGCCATCCTTCTCAATCGATTCCTGCTTTGCTTTTCTCAGCAGCTCTTTTGCCCTCTTTTTAATCTCAGACGAATTTTCTTTCCAGAAGATGTCCCAGTCTTCCCTTGAGATCCGCCCTGTTGGCTCCTCAGCGTAAATCGGGTTCTCGAATTCGGTTCTGCAAGATTGGCAAAAATATTTTCCCATTTTTTTCCTATAGCGGACAGAACCTGACCCGCAACAGGGGCATTTATTGACAGTTCTTTTGACCTCCCTCAATTCACCTTTCTTAACCTTTTCAGAAAGGATGGCCATTGTTTCTTTATTCAGGATGGATCGATAAGACGGCAACTGCCTTTTCGCTGTTGATACCAGACCGACGGCTGCGCCGCACCACGCACACCTTTTATCTTCCGAATGGGTATTGCATCCGGTCTTTTGCATGCTGCCATTGTATGTTGATGGCGTTTCCTTCTCTTCCATGATATCATCCTTTGAGGATAATTGCATTTGGACTTTAATAGCCTGACGCTTCATAAACCAAGATTTTTAACGGTGCATGCGGATGTCATCTTTTGAGATGGGAACGGATGATTGGAAAAGGCGAACGATTCAATCGCAGGATTGTAATGCTTGCCGACATCGACTACTTTTACGCCCAAGTCGAGGAGAGGGACAACCCTTTACTTAAGGGTAAACCAGTGATTGTATGCGTCTTTTCCGGGAGGACGGAGGATAGCGGCGTTGTTGCAACTGCGAATTATGAAGCTCGTAAGTATGGTGTAAAATCAGGAATGCCAATTGCCCTTGCTAAGAAGAAACTCTTGAAGGCAGATGCCAAGTTCATTCCAATGAGGCACGACTATTACAAGACAGTGTCCGAAAAGGTGATGGCGGTTCTGAGGGATAAGGCAGACGCATTTGAGCAGGTTGGGATTGATGAGGCGTATCTGGACGTGAGTCTCAAGATTAATGGTTTTGACGATGCGGAGAGGCTGGCAGGCATGAT
Source organism: Candidatus Methanomethylicia archaeon (assembly GCA_024464205.1). GTDB lineage: Archaea > Thermoproteota > Methanomethylicia > Methanomethylicales > Methanomethylicaceae > Methanomethylicus. The sequence continues at coordinate 3,116 of JANHAI010000059.1, read as the reverse complement.
AAAAGAAGAGGTGATGAGCAAAGAAAGGTTGACTCTGTCAATAGGAATAGGTCCAAACAAGGTCATAGCAAAGATGGCTTCTGACCTTAGCAAGCCCAATGGCATCAAGGCCATAAGACCAGAAGATGTCGTGAATGTCATTCATCCTTTGCCTGTCGATAGGCTTCCTGGAGTCGGAAAGAAGACATATGACAGGATGGTCGAAGCCGGCATAGCGACCGTTGGCGACCTAGCGCATTTCGACAGGGCGAAGCTCGTCAATCTTTTCGGGATCAGCCTTGGCAACTATTTCCACAACGCAGCAAATGGGGTGGACGATGACCTTGTGCACGAAAAGGGGGAGCAGGAATCGATAAGCAGAATTGTGACGCTCAAGGAAGACACGAATGAGTTGGAGGGCGTGATGGAATCGATCCGCCCATTGTGCGAAGAGGTGGCTGACAAGGCTTCCAAAAGAGGGCTCCTCTTCAGATCTATCGGGATTATTGCGATCACCAAGGATCTCGGGATAAGGACTCGCTCAAAGAGCCTTCATGTTGCTACAAACGACAAAGTCATTTTGACAAAGGTCGTAGATGAGCTCTTCAGCAAATACCTTGAGGAATCAAAGGTCAAATTAAGGCGTGCAGGCGTTTTAGTATCCAATTTTGAGAAGAAGGGGACTGGGCAAGACGTTCTGACGAGGTATTTTTGATCTGTTGGATCGCCATCGCTCAAATTGTTAAACAGTTGATGTGTATTTCGTTTGAATAGAAACACAATAATACAAATAATTTTTTAAAAAAAAGAAAGTTATTTATATACTTAACAAAAAAGGTAATGCTATAAGATAAGGGTTTTATCCCTCTCAGGCGGTGTTGGCTTGGCTCGTTGGATATCTGAAGCTGAAAATGGACTTCATGTGATTAACTCATCAGACCAGGGGGGCAGATGATGGAGAAGGGCGATCTTGCGGATCCCCCTAAAGAGGGGAGTGAAACAACAGTTATTGTTCCCCCTCGCTTCGAAAAGATAATAATTGAATGGGATAAAGATGGAATAGTGAAGTCAATCAATGAGCAGGGGCTCAGCTTTTTCGGCTTTAGCAAAAATGAATTAATTGGTAAGAATGTGTATGAAACTATCTTACCAATGGTTGATTCCAATGACAGGCTGCAGGCCAACCTCCCCCAAGACATTATTGCTGATGAAGAAGGGGCGAAAAAGATCATAATCGAGGTAAAAAAGAAGAATGGCGAAAGGGCATGGATGTCTTGGGAAAACGAAATAATCAAAGGAACCGATGGTAGCGTCATAGGGCTTAGAAGCACTGGCTTTGACATTACGGAGAGAGTTGAGGGTAGAAGAAAGCTATTAAACCTTGTCCAAAGGGTTAAAGAACTCGAAGGCCAGATTGAAAATGGGCCAGCCATCATATTCAAGTGGGAGAGCGCGGAAGGGTGGCCAATAGTATACGTTTCCAAGAATATCGATAATCTCGGATTCTCTAGCTCAGAAATGATGAGCAGGAAGATGCCACTCTACTCGATCATACATAAAGACGACATCTGGAGAGTTAGTTCAGACATCACAAGGTGTGTGATGGAGGGGACGCATAAATTTTCTCAGGACTACCGCATAGTAACACCGAAGGGCGAGGTTAGGTGGGTTGAGAGTCATATATGGGCAGAGGTTGACGCGGAAGGGAACATCGATTCGTACAATGGCTTGCTTATTGATGTAACAAACAGGAAAAAGCTTGACGAAGAGCTGAACGAATATTATGTTTTCATAATAGGACTGCTTGAATCATATGCTGAAGGGCTGATAATAGTCAACTCGAAATCGAGAGTGCTGTTGATTAACAGAAAATATGTAGAAATGTGGTCTTTGCCTAGCAGGGTTACTTCATCAAAGAATTGGAATGAGATCTTTGAGTACATGAAAGCCCAGGTAAGGAAGCCCGAAACGCTCAAGATAACTATCTCGAAGGAAGCTGCGGAGAGGGGAGCGTTCCAAGAGATGGAGATCACACTCAAGGACGGCAGGGCTTTCGAGGTTGGAATCCAGACGCTTGTTACCAAAAATGAGGTTACATCGATCATCAGCACAAAGGACATCACTTCGTTAGTGAAAGGCAAAGGAGAATCCGAAGTAAGAGAAGAGTACGAGAGGCTGCTAAATGAAAAGGAGAGGTTGCTCGCCGAAAGCGAGAGCTTAGCGAGGCTCGGCGAGGTTGCGTCACTCGTAAGCCACGACTTAAAGAGTCCGCTCCAAGCAATACTCAATACGCTATATCTAATGAACCTCGAGGTGGAAAAAATTTCGGAAGGGCCTAAGAGCAGCCTCAAAGAGATGATATCGATGGTCGAGAAGCAGGTCGGCTATTCCAATAAGATACTCTTGAACCTGCAGGATTTCTCCCGGAGCGTTGAACCAAGAAAAGAGAAGATCGCTTTTGGAGATCTCGTCAGCAGTTCACTCAATTTTATCGAAAACAAGGACAAAGTAAAACAGACGATTGAGGGCGGAGAGGTCGAACTTTTTGTCGATAAAGACATGATGATCAGGGTGCTCGTGAACCTCACTAATAATGCTGCTCAGGCTTCGCCTAATGGTGTTGAAATCAACTATTCAGCGGTTTTAGATGGAAACAAGGTAAAGATATCAGTCAAGGACAATGCCGGAGGAATACCCACAGAAAATTTGAGCAAGATCTTTACGCCGTCGTTCACAACTAAAGCGAAAGGGATGGGCCTTGGACTCATGATATGCAAGAAGTTTGTATTGGCCCACGGAGGCACGATAGACGTACAGAGCGAGCCTGGGAAAGGAACAACATTCACAATCAGTTTGCCAAGGGGCGACTAATGGCTAAAGGATGATCGTGCACGATAATTTGATTGGCGCACACAGGCAAATCAATTCCAGTATTGAGGAGAAGATTAAATTCTTTGAGATGTAAAGTAGTACTCGTGAAAGAATATGGAAGTGAAGTTGGAGATCGACAAAAGAGAGATCGACATGAATGAGTTCGTGTCGAAGATAATAGGCGGGATGATCATAGGCGCCGTAGGGACCTTGCGAGACGTGCCAGACAGATGGGAAAAGATCGAGATAACGGTGAAGCGATGATC
>JANHAI010000058.1 GCA_024464205.1 Candidatus Methanomethylicia archaeon | reverse complement strand
TAGGTCAGTGCCCCGGCCACTTCGGTCACATCGAGCTCGCAAGGCCAGTCGTCCACCCGGGGTTCGCGAAGCTCGTCTACCTCATGCTCAGGGCCACCTGCTGGAACTGCGGTAGGATCCTCCTCTCCAAAGAGGACTATGAGAAGTACACCCGGAGGACCGAGATGTACAGGAAGCGCTGGCCGCAGCTCAGATTCAAGCTGGCAGACACGATAATCAAGAAGGCGAACAAGATAACCGAGTGCCCGCACTGCCAGGAGGCGCAGTTCAAGATAAAGTTCGAGAAGCCGACGACCTACTACGAGGAGCACAAGGAAGGCAACGTGAAGCTCGCGCCCAACGAGATCCGATCAAGGCTCGAGCGAATCACCGATGCAGACGCCTCCCTCATGGGCCTCGATCCTGGCCTCGCGAGGCCAGAGTGGATGCTGCTGACGGTCCTGCCGGTCCCGCCATCATCTGTAAGGCCCTCGATAACCCTAGAATCGGGCGTGAGGTCCGAGGATGACCTGACCCATAAGCTGGTCGACATAATAAGGATCAACGAGCGGCTGAAGGAGAACGTCGACGCCGGTGCGCCGCAGCTCATTATAGAGGACCTCTGGGAGCTCCTGCAGTACCACGTGACGACCTACTTCGACAACGAGACCTCAGGGATACCGCCAGCGAGGCACAGGTCCGGGAGGCCGCTCCGCACGATAGCCCAGAGGCTGAAGGGCAAGGAGGGGCGGTTCAGGTCAAACCTCTCCGGCAAGAGGGTCGACTTCTCTGCCAGGACAGTCATCTCCCCGGATCCGATAATCAGCATCAACGAGGTAGGGGTGCCGGTCGACATCGCGAAGCTCCTGACGATACCCGAGAGGATAAACAAGTACAACATGGAACTCATGAAGAAGCTCATAGTGAACGGCCCAGACAACCACCCCGGCGCCAATTACATAATAAGACCGGACGGGAGGAGGATCGACCTCCGGTTCCCCAAGGATCGGCAGGTGATAGCCGACGCCGTGGAGGTAGGGTACGTCCTGGAGCGGCACCTAAAAGACGGGGACATCGTCCTCTTCAACAGGCAGCCCTCGCTGCACAGGATGTCCATAATGGCCCACAAGGTCAGGGTCCTCCCGTACAAGACCTTCAGGCTGAACCTCTGCGTCTGCCCGCCTTACAACGCCGACTTTGACGGCGACGAGATGAACCTGCACGTCCCTCAGAGCGAGGAAGCCAGGGCGGAGGCGCTGGTACTCATGCTAGTGCAGGAGCAGATCCTCTCGCCGCGTTACGGCGGGCCGATAATGGGCGGGATCCAGGACTACATCTCGGGCGCATACATGCTCACCAGGAAAGGTACAAAGCTCACGCGCGAGGAAGCGTCGCAGCTGCTCATAAGCGCAGGCTACAGCGGCGAGCTCCCCCCTCCCGCTGAGACCTCTCCGGAGGAGCTGTGGACAGGCAAGCAGCTCGCGAGCCTATTCTTCCCGCCAACTTTCAATTACTCGCTCAAGTCCAATGTCTGCCAGAAGTGCTCAAAATGCAAGAAAGACGAGTGCGAGAACGACGCATACGTTGTCATAAAGAACGGCCAGCTCATCTCTGGCGTGATCGACAAGAAGTCGATAGGCGCCGGCCAGCCGGAATCGGTCCTCCACAGGCTCGTGAAGGACTATGGGACGGACATGGGGAGGTACTACATCGACAAGGCCTTCAAGCTCTTCCTCGCCTACATAGACAGCAGGGGGCTCACAATAGGCCTTGACGACGAGGAGCTCCCGGCAGAGGCGAGGGAGAAGGTGAGGTCGGTCGTCAAGGAAGCTGAGGAGAAGACAGAGCGGCTGATAGAGGTCTACAACCAGGGGCTTCTAGAGAGGCTCCCAGGCAGGACCCTCGAAGAGACGCTCGAGACCAAGATCATGCAAGAGCTCGAGGAGGCAAGAGAGAAGGCGGGACAAGTCGCTGGTCAATACCTCCGGGAGGACAACACCGCGCTCCTCATGGCGAAGACCGGTGCGAGGGGGAGCCTTATGAACCTGGCACACATGGTGGCTTGCGTCGGTCAGCAGTCGGTCCGAGGCGAGAGGATAATGAGGGGCTACCAGAACCGGACGCTGCCCCACTTCAAGCCAGGCGACCTGGGGGCCAAGGCCCACGGGTTCGTCTACAGCAGCTACAAGGACAAGCTGAACCCGATCGAGTTCTTCTTCCATGCGATGGGAGGCAGGGAGGGGCTCGTCGACACCGCGGTTAGGACGAGCCAGAGCGGATACATGCAGAGGAGGCTGATCAACGCCCTCCAGGACGTCCGGGTCGAGTACGACTATACCGTGAGGGGGACAGACGGCTCCATCATACAGTTCAGGTACGGCGACGACGGCGTTGACCCTGCCAAGAGCGACCACGGCAAGGCCGTCAACATAGACAAGATAATCGAGAGGGTCGCGTTGGGAGGGAAGTGATATGTCACCAAAGGAAACCAAAGACCTAGGCGCAGAAGAGGGGAGCGCTGTGGAAAGTAAAGCGGCTGAAGAGCAGCCCAAAAAGAGATCGAGGCCATCCGCAAGACCAAAGCCAAAAGAGTCCACAGAGGCTCAGCCGGTGGCGGAAGAAGCGGCGGACGAGCCCCAACCAAAGCAGGATGCCAAGCCAAAAGCGCACCCCAAGAGGAAGAAGCCTGAAGCTGCCAAGGAGGCGCCCCCCCAGGCGGCCGAGGAGGCTCCAAAGGCAGCGCCCCCCGAAGAGGCGCAGCCAGGGGCGGATCCTATCTCATTGCTCGTGGACGAGACCCTGAAACAGGTCAGCAGGCCCCTCCCTGAGATGCTTGTGAACCAGCTCAAGGAGAAGCTGAGGGCATCTCAGCTCTCGGAGGATCAGATGAAGGAGGTAATAAAGGAGACTTACAAGGCATACGTCAGGGCCCTTGTCGAGCCCGGCGAGGCTGCAGGGACGGTCGCAGCACAGTCGGTCGGCGAGCCTGGGACGCAGATGACGCTCAGGACATTCCACTATGCGGGCGTCAGGGAGCTGAACGTCACGCTTGGCTTACCGCGCCTCATAGAGATCGTGGACGCCAGGAGGCTGCCGTCGACCCCCACCATGACGCTTTACCTCGACGAGGAGCACAAGGGGAGCCTCGAGAAGGCAAAGGAAGTCGTTGCGAGGATCGAGCGGATAGCAGTCGAGAACATTGCCAAGAGCATAGAGTACGACATGGTCAACGCATGCTTCATAGTCGAGGTGGACACCGAGATTGCCGAGGACAAGGCGCTCGACCTCGACTTCATAGCAAAGGCCATAGAGAAGCTCAAGTTCGGGAAGGTCACGACCGAGGGGAACAGCATAATCATATCCCCGGAGACCACCGCGATGGACAAGATCAAGCGCCTGAGGGAGAGGATACTCGACCTGAGGCTCAAGGGGATAAAGGGGATAAAGAGGGTCCTCATCCAGAAGGAGGGGGACGAGTACGTCCTCCATACCGACGGGTCGAACCTCTCCCAAATCCTGACCATAAAGGGAATCGATGTCCACCGCGTCTACACTAACAACATCTCGGAGATCGCCGAGGAGCTCGGGATAGAGGCTGCGCGCAATGCAATAATTCGTGAGGCATTCCAGGTCCTCGACCAGCAGGGCCTCGACGTTGACGTGAGGCACGTCGTGCTCGTTGCTGATCTGATGACCTCTACGGGGAGGATCAGGCAGATAGGCAGGCACGGCGTCAGCGGAGAGAAGTCGAGCGTGCTGGCGAGGGCAGCGTTCGAGGTCACCGTAAAGCATTTATTGGATGCGGCTTCACATGGTGAAGAGGACGCGCTGGAGGGAGTGACAGAAAACGTTATAGTCGGCCAGCCTATACCTTTAGGCACTGGCATTGTAGAGCTGTTCATGCGTTTCTCGAGTGAGGGTGCATAACAATGGACTTGGCAAAAGAGCTCAAAGTGGCGATAGGGACAGGCAAGGTCGAGGTCGGTTACAAAGTCGGCCTCAAGACGGCAGCAAAGAAGAAGGCGAAGATGATCGTGGTCGCGTCAAACGCGCCTGACGAGCTGATGGCAAGGATCAAGGCAGCGGCGGGCGAGACCCCCATATACAGGTACCCGGGGACGAGCTGGGACCTGGGCGCCCTCTGCGGCAAGCCCTACAGGGTCTCAACAATCGCGATAATTGACCCGGGCGAATCCTCGATACTGAAGATCCAGGAGGGCTGAACCTTTCCAACAATAAGACTCACTGCTGACGAGATGAGGTACATCGCACTCTTGGAGAACCTCACGGGGGCCACGGCGAAGGACTGCATAGTCGATCCTGAAGACCACAGGATAATCTACATCATACGCCCAGGTGACATGGGTCTCGCGATCGGGAAGAGCGGCATCAACATCGAGAGGACCAGGAAGGTGATCGGCAGGAATGTGGAGATCGTCGAATATGCGGAGACACCTGAGGAGTTCTTGAGGAATATCGTGGCGCCCGCCAAGGTGAGGGGGATCAAGCTGACGAAGTCTTCAGACGGCGGCACAGTCGCGCAGGTGACGATCGACCCGCATGACAAGGGGATGGCCATAGGGAAGGCTGGCAAGAACATTGCAAAGACGCGGCTTCTCATGAAGCGCCACTTCGACATAAGCAATGTTGTGATAATGTAGCTTAAGGCAGATCGCCAAAGGCTGCCATGCGCATGCCCATTTCCCAGTCCAACTCATAAGGTCAGCCAGCCCTTACGCCCCTCCGTCAAAGTTAAATATTCGAGGAACATTACCCATTACGCTTAAGGTGATAATATGGCAGGTTCAAAGTCGCCCAAAGGGCTCCTCGCCGGCAGGAAGATCTCCGAGAAGAGGAAGTCATTCCGATGGAGCCTGAGGCAGTTCAAGAGGAGGGCCATGAAGCTCGACGTGAAGGCAGACCCGCTCGAAGGGGCTCCCCAGTCTAGGGGGATCGTCCTCGAGAAGGTCGGCGTCGAGAGCAGGCAGCCGAACAGCGCAGTGAGGAAGTGCGCAAGGATACAGCTCATCAAGAACGGAAAGCAGATCACGGCCTTCCTGCCAGGAGACGGCGCACTGAACTTTGTTGATGAGCACGACGAGGTGATCGTCGAGGGCATCGGCGGCCCTGGAGGCGGCTCGATGGGAGACCTGCCAGGCGTAAGGTGGAAGATCGTCAAGATCAACGGCGTATCGCTCCATGCCTTGATGACAGGCAAGAAGCAGAAGCCAGTGAGGTAAGGGGTTGGATTTTGTGGCTGACATAAAGCTCTTCGGCAAATGGGACGTCTCCTCGATAGAGGTGCGCGACCTGGGCCTAAAGTCGTGCATAGGGCTCGCCCCGGTCAACGTCCCGCACTCGTGCGGGAGGCACGAGCACAAGAGGTTCGGCAAGCTCAGCATCAACATAGTCGAGAGGCTGGCAAACCGGATGATGAGGACTGGCAAGAACGGCGGCAAGAAAACCCTCGCCCTCAACATCGTTTCAGCGGCACTCGAGATCGTCCAGCTGAAGACAGGCGAGAACCCGGTGCAGGTGCTCGTCAGGGCAATAGAGAACTCTGCCCCTCGCGAGGAAGTCACCAGGATAAGCTACGGCGGGATCTCATACCCCCAGTCGGTTGACGCATCGCCGCTGAGGAGGGTCGACCTCGCCCTAAGGTTCATCACTGACGCAGCGCGGCAGTCTTCGTTCAGCAGCAACAAGCCTATCGAGGAGTGCCTCGCCGATGAGATCGCCCTTGCCGGTACAGGGGATCCAAAGAGTTACTCGATCCAGAAGCGCGAGGAGATCGAGCGCATAGCAATCTCAGCCAGATGAGCGCCCTCGCTGGCAAGACTCTGCCTCGAACCCAATTTGAGAGGCGCTGCGGGATCTGCTATCCTGCAATAGGCGCAGCCTGAGGTCCTGAGGGTCACAATGATAGATGTGCTGCCCGCCAGGCGGCGCAAAGCACCCTTCGTCTCGGGCTGGACTTATCTTTATATATTACCTAAGATTTTTAACCTTCAATACAGTTAGTATCTTAGAGAGGCGAGACTGAATGTCATCACAGAAGAAAGAACACCTAAACATGCTCGTAATGGGACATGTAGACAACGGCAAGAGCACTCTAGTAGGACACTTGCTATTCCTCGCAGGCGGCCTTGATGACAGAACATTGGCCGCCCTGGAAGAAGAGGCGAAGACCACTGGGAAGGAGTTTGCGAAGTTCGCCTGGCTCGGTGACAAGCTGAAGGAAGAGAGGGAGAGGGACATGACCATCGATCTCTCTTTCTGGAAGTTCGAGACACCTAAATACTTCTTCACGATCATCGATGCCCCAGGCCACAGGGACTTCGTCAAGAACATGATCACTGGCGCATCTCAGGCTGATGCAGCAATCCTCGTCATCTCCTCGAAGAAGGGAGAGTACGAGGCAGGCATGGGCCCAGGAGGCCAGACCAGGGAGCATGCTTTCTTGGCAAAGACCCTCGGCGTGAACCAGATCGTCGTTGCAGTCAACAAGATGGACGACCAGACGGTGAACTATGACGAGGCAAGGTTCAACGAGGTAAGGGACGGCGTGCTGAAGTTCCTGAAGATGATCGGCTACGACACATC
>JANHAI010000057.1 GCA_024464205.1 Candidatus Methanomethylicia archaeon | reverse complement strand
CATGACATGGATCACGCAAAGATCTATGCGAACGAGCTGGCCGAGATAAGGAAGATGTCCAAGATGATGATACAGGCCAGGATGGCGCTCGAGCAGATAGTGATGCGGCTCAGCACAGTCACAGAACTTGGCGACATCGTCGTTACGCTCGCCCCTGCGATGGGAGTGATCAAGAACGTGAAGGCAGGCATATCACAGTTGCTCCCAGAGGCAGAGAGAGAGCTTGGCGACATCAGCACTATGCTCAGCGGGATACTTGTCGATGCAGGCCAGAGCGGCGGTCTAAGCCTTAACTTCGAGAGCGCCAACGAAGACGCGCAGAAGATACTTGGCGAGGCAGCAGTTGTAGCTGAACAAAGGGTAAAGGAGAAGTTCCCAGAGCTACCCGCAGGCGTGAGCGCAGGAGAGAAGACAGGGTTCTAAGGAGAACTAAAAATGGTCTCTCCTTTTTTCCCATTTTTTGAAGAAATGAAGAGTAATGATGGAAATGTCATAACGTCAAGCGTACGAGAAACCCCATATCCCCAAATAGCCTAGTCCTAGAGGTGGAGTTAGAGTGCTCAAGAACTTTTTCAAAAAAACTCCACCTCTAAAGGACGCTTTGGATGAAACTATACTTAAGCTCTCTAACCAAAAAAGAAAGTTGGAGATGTTGAATTTAAAGCTTCAGAGCCGCAATAGCATGCTTTTTGACTCATGCGCAAAGGCCTTTGAAAAGAAGGATGCCGAAAGGGCCAACATTTATGCTAACGAACTCTCAGAGCTCAAGAAAGTCCAGAAGACGGTAAATAACGGGCTTCTGCTCCTGGAGCAATTGGTATTGAGGTTGGAGACCCTCCGCGAGATCGGTTCGACTTTCGCGCAGCTCCAACCTACGCTTGAAGTTGTCAAGAACATATCGACCCAGCTATCTGAGGTCATGCCTGCTGTGTCGAATGAGCTTTCGCAGATAGGCAATACCCTGAATGATGCGATGTTTGCCATGAAGATAGAGATGAACGACGAAGTGATGATGCGGATACCTGAGTCATGCATGAACGACGAGATAATAGAAGAGGCCTCGAGGTGCATCTACGATAAGCTCGAGGCAGAGCTCCCAGAGCCTCCGAAGGAAATCGCCATGAGGAGGGCGATAGCGCTGGGAGGGGATGATGGGGAAGATGAGATATTTTTCAAGCTGGAGCCGGCCCCCAGGATAGTGATGGACAGAACGAAGAACGAAAATGGCAACGAGACAGCCCTTATGGCTTACCTGAATAAGAAAAGAGGTAACTTCGATTTTGGCGAGTGTATGGCGCATTGCGGCATGTCAGAAAAAGAGTTGGTAAAGGTTATAGAAGGGTTGTCACGAAAGGGTCTGTTGAGAATGCAAACTATTGAGGGGGCAATTGCGAATGATGGCAGTAAGTGAACTTGAAGGTGCAGCGATAAAATACGCTTCTGAGGCAATTAGGCTCGATAATCAGGGCTCAAAGGGAATGGCCATAACATATTATCAGAAGGCAATCGATGTACTTCTGAAGATTGTGAATCTGTACCCAAATTACGAGCTCAATAAGATCTATGTCACGAGGGCGATGGCTTACCAAGAAAGGATAAAGGTGCTTCAGGTCGGCCATTCTGCCGAATCTGACGAGGACGGCGGCTCATGCTTTGAAGTTAAGCCAATAAACAAGGGAGTTCCGCCGAGCAAGGGAGTTGACGCCCCTTCCGTTCAATCAGCACAGCAGAAGAAGGCGGCCTACGAAGACTTGCTTGTGGTCGACAAGCCAAATGTGAGATGGGAAGATGTAGCTGGCTTGGAGCCGACCAAGAAGGCATTGAAAGAATCAATAGTGTACCCCTCAATGAGGGCTGATCTCTTCCCTTTGGGCTGGCCGAGGGGCATATTGCTATTTGGCCCGCCTGGCTGTGGCAAGACGCTCACAGCTGCAGCCGTGGCAACGGAGATCAATGCTTCCTTCTATTCCGTTGACGCAGCTTCAATAATGTCAAAATGGCTGGGGGAGGCTGAGAAGAACGTCGCCAAGCTCTTCAGATCTGCAAGGGAGAGAGTGATGAATGGCGAGGCGGCAATTGTCTTTATCGATGAGATAGACTCGCTCTTGGGGATTCATTCTAACGAGGTCGGAGGGGAGATAAGAGTCCGAAATCAATTCCTCAAAGAGATGGATGGCATAAGCGATAAGGGCAAAAACTCGCTCCTCTACGTCATTGGGGCGACGAACAAGCCTTGGGCCTTGGACTGGGGGTTCATAAGAAGATTCCAAAAGAGGATCTATGTGCCGGTCCCAGATTTTGAGGCTAGGCTACAGATGTATGAGATTTATTCGAAGAACCTGAACGTTGAAGGGGTCGATCCGAGGGAGATAGCAACTTTAACTGAAGGATATTCGAGCAGCGATATCAGAGACATAGTCCAAGCGGTCCAGCTCAAGGTCGTGAGCGAGCTCTTTGAGGCGGGTTTAGCGTTGGATAAGAAAGCCAAACCAAGACCAATAACAATTAGAGACTTCAAGGAAGTGCTGGAGAAGAGGAAGCCAAGCGTCACGAAAGACATGATCAAGGCATATGAGATGTGGGAGGAAAACTTCAGAGCCGTATGATCTTCCGCATTTCTGCCCATCCTTTTTTAAACAGCTTTTTACATAATATGAACCATGGAATGGATCATTTCCCATGGGGATACCGACGGCATCTGCTCGGCCGGCATTGCGCTCTCGGCGTTCAAGAATGCCAAGCTCTTTTTTTCACATCCTATAGGCCTTCCTGAAGACCTCAAGAACGTGGATGGCGACGTGATCATCTGCGACATAGCTCTCGCGAGGGACGTCTATCAGGAGACCCTCAAAGAGCTTAGGAGGCTCAAGGACGATGGCCGAGAAGTGATCTACATCGATCACCATCCACTCCCTGAAGGACATGATCCATCGAATTTCCCTGCAGACATGGTGCATTCTGTGAACTCCTGCGCATCAGAACAGACTTACAAGAAGCTTGAGGACAAAGTTTCTCCAGACATGAGCAGGTTGGCGATTATAGGGGCTATTGGCGATTACCTTGACAAAACCCACGAAATTGAGAAGTTGTTGATCAGGTGGGAGAAGCGCAACCTTTACTTCGAGGCGGGAATATTGATCCAGGCAATCGAATCCACAGGAAGGAACTACCAAGACAAGAGAGAGATCGCATACTTCATATCCAATGACAAGACGCCGAGCTCTGATGAAGGCCTCGTCAGGAAGGCTATCGCGGCATCCATAGTTGAAGAAGACATGAGGAAGCGGATTAAGGAGGAGGTTGTGTTAAGGGGCAATGTTGCTTATGTGATTGACCTCGGCTGGTCCCTTGGCAAAAGCGCCGTTTACTCAAAGGGGTTGGCAGGGGCGCTTGTTGGGATTGGCGCGGAGCACCGTAAGGATTATGTTGAGATGAGCCTAAGGACGCATTCTGATGCCATAGACCTCAATTTTCTGCTGAAGAGGATAACAACCAAGATGGGAGGCATGGGAGGGGGGCACCCAAAGGCAGCAGGTGCCAGGATCCCCAGAGAAAAATTCTTTCAGTTTATCGCAGAGCTAAATGAGGCGATCATTGAAAAAATCAGGGAGCATAATGAAGAGTATTGAATATTTCATCAATATCGCATAAGTTCCTATTTATGGAAACGTTTATAAATGTAAATTTCTTTTAAGTCGAAAATAACACAAAGGGGGATTAGGAAATAATGAAATTCAAGTGTCCAGAATGCGATGGAGACATTGAAGCGAAAGAAGTGATAGAGGGCGAGATCCTCAGTTGCGGTGATTGCGGCGCGGAGCTTGAAGTCACTAAGAAAAAAGATGGGACTTTTGAGCTCAAGGTCGCCGAGTCAGAGGGCGAAGACTGGGGAGAGTAACATTATTTGGCCCCACACCTTTCTTTGATTTATGATAGGATAAGAACCGAAGAGAAGGAGCTAATAAACGCAGCAGAGAAGAAAGGGGTGGACCTAAAGGCCATTGATGCGAAGGAACTGCACCTCACGATCACAGAGCCAGAAAAAGAAAAAGAGAATTTTGGCAGCGTCACCATAGAGAGGTGCGTAAGCCACTTCAGGGGCTTGCACGTGACTGCAATCCTCGAGAGCAAAGGCATCAATGTAATTAACCCTTATTCAGTCGCAGCAATATGCGGGAATAAGTTGCTCTGCAGCATCTACCTTGCGAAGGCCGGGATTCCGACACCAAAGACGATCGTGGCGTTCACCAAAGAAGAGGCGATGAAGGCGGTGGAGGAGATCGGTTATCCGGCTGTGATAAAGCCAGTTTTCGGGAGCTGGGGTAGGCTGATTGCCCCTCTAAAGGATAGGGAGACCACTCAATCGCTTCTCGAGGACAGGGAAGAGATGGGTAACCCCCTATACCAGATCTTCTACATCCAGGAGATGGTCGAGCGCCCCCCGAGGGACATAAGGACCGTTGTGGTGGGGGACCAGATCGTGGCATCGATCTACAGGTATTCGGGCCCGGATGATTGGAGGACCAATATAGCAAGAGGAGGGCGAGCAGAGGTCTGCAACCTGACAGAAGACCTCAAGGAAATGATCCTGAAGGCCGCAAGAGTGGTAGGCGGTGGTGTGCTCGGGGTCGACGCCATGGAAACGAAGAGCGGAATCGTGATACACGAGGTCAATTCTACAGTGGAGTTCAAGGGTGCGATGTCTGCCTCTGAAGTTGACATACCAAGCAAGATAATAGATTATGCACTCAAACTCTCGAGAAATTAGATCTTCTTTCCCTTATTTTTTGCTCGACATTATTGAGGCAGCGCTGAAGGGAATTCATAAGGTTCAATATCGTTTCCCTTTTTGCCTCCAGCTCTTCAAGCTCAACATCAATATCCTGGGATTCAAAGAAGGCAAAGATGCTCGGGGGGGCTACGTGAGGGTTTTCAAAGCCGAACATGTCTTTGATGAAGCTCTCGAATAGCCTATTTATCCCCAATGCGATTTCGCTCTGCTTAAGCAAAACGTGCTCTAGGATCTTTCGACCTTCATCGGTGATGACATAGGTCTTTCGCTTCCTCCCCTTGTATACGTACCAATCGCCATGAACAAGCCCTTCGCTCTCTAGCTTCTTAAGAACAGGATAAACGCCACCGGGCGTAGGCTTCCAGAATCCTTGGGTGGTCTCCCTGATGGATCGCATTATGTCGTAGCCTGTGAGTGGCCTCTCATTTATCATCAGGAGGAGGGCCATCCCCATGTAGCCTTTCCTACTCCATTCCAGGCTTTTTGATACGGCGTCTTGGGACATACCAGCACCCAACCTGTGAATATATTTGATTTCGATATATGAACTTTCCGTTTTTATGTTGGCCGATGACTCGGTTTTTCTTTGCAAGAATTCAATTCCATTAGCCCTAAATACAATTAATTTTGCGAAAGTTTGACAAGGTGCTGACAATGAAAATAGCGGTTTTTATAGCCTTCCTAATAATGTTTCTAATTACGGTGGGCGCAGGAGTTTATGCAGCTTCATATGGCAAGGCCGAGCTCTATCATTTTTGGGTTGCGTTCCCAGCAGGGAATGTGACATCGACAACAACCCTTCGCGGGGCAGGACCACCCATAACCATCAGCCCCGTCAACATCGACCTGGACCAGCGCGGTCTTCTGAAGAATTGGCTTCAGCCAGGGGTCGAAGGACTCTCGACGCACTGGATCTACAACCTCGGGACAAAGCCAGTTAGGGTGAAGATGGAACTGGTGAATCTGACGATCCCAGTCAAATGGGAAGTAAACGCCAACATGGACTACGACCCAGTCACGCACACATTTAAAGAAAGGTTAATGCCTGGCCAATCAATAAAGAATTTGGGTATTGATTGGCTCTTCTACATTCCCCCCTATTACCTGGACGAGCAGGTGATTTATGATGGGGGATTGAAGATAATCGATGCTGATACTAATGCAACCCTTACCTTTATACCTATAAAGATTGGGAGGGGGGGCGTTTCGTCAGGGGGTGCTGACTGTTGTTCATGAATGCCAAACTTGTACTGGCTAGGAATAAATTTAGGTATCTGGCATTATTCGCAGGCTTCTTCCTTTTTGTGGCACCATTTGCGTTACTCAGCAGGCTTGTATATTACGCATTGGGCAATGTGGCGGAGCCGGACTTGCATACAATATGCTTGAGGATGCCATTGGACTGGATATTTGGTGGCAAGTTTTATCAGATGACAGGCTCTGTGATGGCAGCATTCGTCATAACGATATTGGTAGTGGCGATATTCGTTGGCCCGCTCTTCTGTGGATGGCTTTGCCCTGTTGGGGCGGTAAGCGAAGCCATTAGCCGTATCGTGCCCATACCGAAACGCCTCAGGATTTCCATCAGGGACACCAACATTACAATGGGACTCAGGTATGGCTTTTTGGCAGGGTTCATAGCCATTTCTCTGCTGCTCGGTCTTAAGATAGCATCATCTACAGAACTTTCAACAGTATGCTGCAGGTATTGCACGTCATCTGTGCTACAGAATGTCGCAAGCGCCCTGTTTGGAGAGCCGAGTAGCGTTGAATATTGGTCCACCGGTTCGATAATTGTTTTGGTGTCTTGGC
>JANHAI010000056.1 GCA_024464205.1 Candidatus Methanomethylicia archaeon | reverse complement strand
GGTGATCAAGAAGCACAGGATGGTGTCCCCAAGGGTGGTCGCTGAGGTGATTAAAGAGGCAAACAGGCTGCGATCTCAAGAGGTGGCATTGGCCATGGAGTTCACTAAGCCAGGGCTTTCCCCTGAGAAGCTCGAGGAGCTTAAGCTCCTTTACAAAGAGGACTTCTCAAGGCTCAAGGATCTGATGGGTTCTACGGATCTCGAAACCCTGAAGGCGATCACACCCGAGAATTACAAGATAAGGCTTTACCATTTCGACAAAGCTGCCCAGCAATTGGAAGGCGAGATGGAGAAAGAGATCATGGATGCACAAGAGAGCTTGGTGAGCGAAGGGCTTGAACATGGAGTAATGCTTGGGCTTGCCACTGACCAGCAAGGGAGGAGGGGCGTTATCCTGATTGTCGAGTGCTCAGTGAAGCCAGGGGGGACAGGCAAGGTCACCGTCACAGGGGCAGCCAAGGCAGCCCTTTTGGGAGGCGCTTCTGCCGTGGAAGACACGAGCGTGATTGAGAGCGCGACGAATGTGGTGGAGTTCATAAAGCACTTCATTTATGAAAATCTCAAGCTTGATATTTCTAGATATGACTTTACTTATCAAGTTATAAGCCCCTTGGAGGGCATGGCAGGGATGGGCGTTAGCGGACCCAGCTTGGGACTGGCATTCTCGTTGGCAACAATCTCTGAGCTAACCAAACACCCCTGCAAAGTTCCGACAGTAATGAGCGGGAAAGGCGACATAAAGGGCAATGTTGGCCCAGTGGGCGGGCTCGGTTGGAGGGGTTCTGGGAAAATAATCGCAGCGGTGCAGACCAGGCGCATAAAAGTAAAGAAGTTTGCAATGCCTAAGTGGAACTTCGACAATTCTGGAGATGAGATCTCAATTTTGAAGAGTGCAGGCATAGAGGTTTTGCCTGTGGAGAGGCAAGTCGATGCATGGCTCGATATACTGGGCATGAGTCAGGAGGAGCTCTTGAGGAGATTGGAGACAAGCCTAAAGCATGAAAGTTGAATGTCTGGGCGTGTACATCTGAGCTTGTATTTTAAACGCCCGACAGTGAATAAGTATTCCAAAATGATGACCTGGTCATTCTTCAATTTCAAATCGACATATTGGTTTTAAATCGTTACCAGATGCAGTAAGGCGTCGATTGTGATGATTTTTCAAGAAATGCTACTAAAAGGCATCATCTAAGGATTCTGAACGCGTGCTCCTATAGTGAAGGCTGCAGCGCATGCCCCTGTCAAGGCAGCATATCGCCTTGGAAGGCGTCGAATGCCACCGGCGTTTGGCTTCTGCAATTCGCTTTTGCATAGTCGAATGCTTCTTCGAATGTGATTTGTCTATCGCCATTAGAATCTGCCTTGGCGTGTAGCATCCCTTGGTCTACAAAGTAGTATGTGAATTGGCCATTGCCCCACACGCTGCTCTCAGTTGATAGTTGCCGTTCTCCGCATGCCATTAGGATCAGGCGCCCGGCGGAGGCAAGGTCCATCATTCCACCCGAATAACATGAATCAAAGAAGAACATCATACGGGTCGACTCGAAGTCTGAGAACGCTTTCTTCAAATCCCCATCCCAGATGAAGTAGCCTGATTGGCACTCGTAAGGTATTATGCATTCGTCTTTCTTTTCGCCATCGCCATCTACATCATAGGTGCTTGTGGAGCCATGCCCGCTGTAGAAAAAGACGACCTCGTCGCCTGGCTTCTCTTCACCGCTTATGTGGCTAATATACTGCAATATGTTCTGCTTAGTCGCATTACTGTCAATCAATAGGATTATTTGGTTTCGATCCCAACCGTATACATTCACTAATGCATTACAGAAGTCCACGGCATCATCATCGCAATAATTTAGATCGTTTGCTGTCCCAGCATAATCAGATATGCCAATAATCAATGCCCATCTTTTAGCGTCTGGATCAAGTTCTGAAACTTTTCCTGTAGCGATCCCCTGATCTGGTTTTTTTGATGGCGACTTATTTTGGTAAAGGTCGGAGATCTGATGATTGTCACCCGATTTACTTTGTACAATGGATTGCGATTGGACGGAGGCGATTACGCTCAAGCTCAGAAGCACGAGCATCAGAAATGTTAAAGGTATTTTGGGGTTCACAATAAATACCTCTAGCAGTCTATTTGTATCTCTCGAAATAATAGCTTTGCCTACGAAAAATTATGATGGTCCGAATCAGAGGAAAAAGTTAACAGACATTGAATTGGTGGTGAAAAAGGACTGGATGATGGCTATGGATAGAGTCCACGATTATGCCGAGATAGTTGAAACAAAAAACATGTCTTGCTTGACATCCTAGCGTAAAAAACCGTCCCATAATGATCACCTAGACATACACCACTCATGACATTCAAAGTGTAGGCAATTACATCGTTTACGGAATAACAGCAGATTTTTCAATCTTAAAAAAAGGTTAGGAAAGAGCTATAGCATTTCCCTTATTTCTCGTTCTCTTTTTTCTTTTCGAGGGTCTCTTTGGCACCTTTTCCGAAGGCTTTCGCCATGCCAAACCCTTTCTTTAGGCCTTTGCCAACGAACTCGCCTGTCTTTTCCGCGGCTTCTTCTGCCTTTCCTTTCTTCTCATCAGTCATTCTTTATCTCACCACATAAATGATTCATGTGAAATGGTATAAAAGATGATATGCTAGGGTTAGCCTCTATCAAATCTTTTTTTCATCCCATCTATGTATTTCGGATTAATCTCTATCATTATGAATCGCCTATTCAGACTTCGTGCTACATAGCCCGCTGTGCCTGTGCCAGCCATCGGATCCAAGATTATATCCCCCTCGTTTGAAGTGGTCAAAATTATTCGCTTCAGCAGCTCTGCCGGCTTTTGTGTCGAGTGCAGTTTGCAGCGCCTGTCATCATCTTTAAGACGCTCCTTCCCAGTGCATATTGGGAATTCCCACACATTAGCTGCGACTTTGCCTATTCCTAATTTTTTTGCCCATTCCTTGTTGAACGTATATTTCCTGCTGGATTTGTCTTTTGCTGCCCATATGAGCGTCTCTGTCGAATTGGTGAACCTTACGCCAAGCCAGTTCGGCATCGGGTTTGTCTTGATCCAGTGGACGTCGTTCAATATCCAAAACCCGAGGTCCTGCATCATCTTCCCTATGCGGAATATGCTATGGTAAGTTGAGATGACCCACAACGTGGCGGCAGGCTTCATAATATCTCTAGCAAGCAAGAGTGTTTCCTTGATAAATGAGTCATATTCCTCAAATGACTTGAATTTGTCCCACTCATCATCTACGCCGTTAACGATCGTCTTCGAGTTCCACCGCCGGAGATCTTTCTTAGGTAGCTGAAGGAAATATGGCGGATCTAAAAATACCAAGTCAACTGATTCCTTTGGCAGTTTCTTCATTACACTCAGTGAGTTGCCATGAATAACCTTACCCAAGACTTTCTCCAGAGAGTACTTCGGAATATCTTCACTGTCCTCGATTACGAAGCCATTCGACATTTTGGACCTCTTCCTTCGCTGACGTCTTGGACTAAGGCGGCATCTTCTGCAAGCGGACGTCTTCTAATAGAAGACTCATCTAGACGGTATAAAATGCTTGCATTTTTTTGCAAGAAGTAATAAGGGAGTAGCGCGGGAGTTCATTAATTGCAATTGGATTTTATGGTCGCATTAATGAGCGGGGCGATGCTGGTGATGAGGGGCCATGTTCGATGAGTACAGAGGGACGCAGCGTGAGGCGCTCCTCATCATTTATTCCAGCATAATGCCTACCGCCGCGATCGGGATGTTTTACACGGACATTGCATACTTCCTTACAAAGGTCCAGGGCCTCCCTGACTTCTTCATGGGCACCATAATCATGGTCATGGGAATCTCCATGGTAGCTGCAAGCATACCATTGGGCATATTGGCAGACAGCTATGGCAGGAAGAAGATGCTGGTGATTGGGAACGTCATTGCGAGCATCATAATTGCAGCGTTTGCCCTGACGACGGATCCAACTTTGCTGTTGCTGTGCGCTTTGTTGGAGGGCGTTTCTGAGGGAGCATACTCTGCGTCGGCAAGCGCCCTTATTGCCGACAAGGTTAGTGCGTTAAAAAGGACGTCTGTGTTTGCCCTCTACGGATTCGTCGGAGGGGTTGCGATGGGGGCAGGTAGCTTCGCAATACCTCTTGTTGTTGTTTTTGAGTATCTGGGAGTGCCAGCCGGTCAATCGCACGTGCTCCTTTACGTTATCTTTGCCATGTTGAGCTTGGCATCCACGATACTGATCCTGAAAGTCAGCGAGAGCAAGACGAAGCCGAGGAGCGGCGGGTTCAGCGGTCTTCTCCCGAAGAGGTCGATAAGAGTGATTGCGAAGTATACGCTCGCCAGCGCAATGATGGCTTTTGGGGCGGGCATGGTCGTCCCATTGATGACGCGATGGTTTAATCTGGCTTACGGAATAACTGACGCGATCAGCGGCCCGATACTCGGGATATCGAGCCTGGTGATAGGCGTTTCTACCCTTGCCGCCCCATACCTCGGGAGGAGGTTCGGGGTGGTGAACGCCATTGTGCTAACCCAGGCAGCCTCGACCATATTCATGTTCCTAACGCCGCTTTCTCCCCAGTTTCTGATCGCAAGCCTTGTCTATACAGTAAGGGCTTTCTTGATGAACATGGGGATGCCTCTGCAGAATTCGCTGATAATGGGGCTAGTCCACAGGGATGAGAGGGGTGCAGCATCAGGGATAAGCGCGGCGCTCTGGAGGCTCCCTAACTCATTCAGCACCCCAATAGGCGCTTGGCTCATGGGTCAAGGTCTGCTAGCAATGCCTTTTTACATTGCTTCATTGCTCTATATCTCTTCGATCTCAATATTCTGGGTCTTTTTCAGGAGAGTGAGAATGCCTGAGGAAGAAGCAAGGGTGTGATTGGTTTCTCATCGCATTGGATCTTGGCTGATTCTGCTCCTGCAAGTTTTAATCGCGCATGATAAATCCTAATCGTGCGAAAAGTCATATTATCCAAAGCCGACCTCCTGAGCCAGCTCCCTTAGCTTGGCTATGTTCCCTCTGTCGTCCCTTCTTGAATCGATTGGCGTTTCCATTATGAGCGGGAGATCCCTAATCCTCTTATCGGACAAGATCGACCTGAAGCCACTTTCGCCTATCTTGCCTAGACCAATGTGCTCGTGCCTATCAAGGTGAGACCCCAGATCGCCCTTGCAGTCGTTCATATGGATCACCTTCAGCTTTGATATGCCAATCGACCGATCGACCTCGTCCAGCAGAGCGCTGAAGCGGCTCCGCACGTCGTAGCCTGCGGCGAATGCATGGCAGGTGTCGAGACATAAACCCAGGCGATCCGGGGTTGAAGAGCTGCCGAGTATGGCGCAAATGGCATCTACATCGCTTCCGAGGCTGTTCTTCTGACCGGCCGTATTCTCGAGTAGTATCATGCACTTGCAATCGAGCTCCAATGCCCTGTCGATTGCTGAGACGATCCTCCTTCTACCTTCTTCCTCGCCGAAGCCTAGATGGCTGCCCAGATGCGTTACCAAGAAAGGGATCCCCAACAAGTCACACCGCTTAATCTCCGAGAGTAGCGTCTCGACCGATCTCCTGTAGATATCGTCTTTCGGCGAGGCCAAGTTCGGGAGGTATGGCATATGCGCCACTGGCGACCAGATGCGGTTCCTACTGAGATTCTCCCTGAATGCCGCTGCAATGGCTTCTTGCAATGGAGAGAAGGACCAGCCACGAGGGTTTCTCGTGAATATCTGGAATGTATTGCACCCTGCTTCTTTAGCTCGCAGAACAGAAAGATCTATCGATCCAGCGATGGAAACATGCACACCTATCAGCAACGCAGGCACCTTTTGGATCAGACTAACCGATTCTTGCGATATAAGCATCCGCTTTTTCGAGGGGGATCGATGGCGATCAAATTCCGCTGCCCAAGGGTTTACCCCTTATCAGTGAATACCCCAAACCGTAAAGCAGCCAGCCGATGGCATATTCGAAGATGTCGTCGTCTATTGTGACCCCTTTCTGGATTGATCGAATATTTTCATTGATGGATTCGATTGCTTTCTGGAGCTCACGGTCAAGGGCGTCATGCACCGAATCGCTCAGGAATAGCACATCGCCACAGTCCTTAAGAGCTGCCAAAACCTTTTGTCGATCCTGGTCTGAGACGGTCTGATCGGACGATATCACTGCCAATGCCTTGTCAATCTGGGGGCCCAGATAAAAGCTACAGATTGAGACTCTTGATAGAGGCAAGAGATCCCTGAGTTCAGAAAGGGCGAGGCTCCTTCCTACTGAAAGCACTTGCTTGTTCCTTAACAGGTGCCAGACATCGTCAGCGAAAAGCCTCTTCTCATTCGCATCGCCGAATAGGAAGACCATTTCCGTTTCTTTAATCATCGAGTGATAATACATTGATGGCGCATCTCTGCTGGAATGCAACTTGACATCAAATCCATCCTGCTCAATTGATCCAAAGATTGTCGGCATTGTTTCGTTTACGACAAGTATTCTCAAACGGCTTGCCCTCCAATCTTGGTCAGGTCTGTCTCCGTAATGCCTATTACTACTGCTCAATATTAATCATATAGAAGTTGTCCGAAGAGCGA
>JANHAI010000055.1 GCA_024464205.1 Candidatus Methanomethylicia archaeon | reverse complement strand
AAGGAAAAAGGAGATGATCTTCGAGGCGATCTCCGAGGTGAAGATGGAGGAATGGCTCGACAAGAAGGTCGGCAAGCTCTCCAAGGGGATGAAGCAGAGGGTGAACATCGCTGCAGCCCTGCTCGCCGAGCCAGAGATAATGCTCTTGGACGAGCCCTCAACAGGCTTGGACCCGAGAGGGATGGCTGAAGTGAGGGAGATTGTAAAGGGGCTGAAGAGGAAGAGCAGGCTGATCTTCATGAGCTCGCACCTCTTGAGCGAGGTCGCCGAGGTATGCGACGAGGTGGCGATAATCGACCACGGTCGCCTCTTGATGTACGATACGATAGAGAACGCGACTGCCGGCCTCTCAGGCAGCGGAGACATCACAATCGCAGAGGTGGACTTCTCGAAGCCGTTAGGGGAGCCTCTTCTGAAGAGCATCTCCAATATTGAGGGGGTTGTGGAAGCCACCCCGCTCAACCATAAACGGCTCGCCCTCAAGTTCAGAGGAGGGGTGGAGGCGCAGGAGAGGATCCTCGGGGAGATCGCCGCTATGAAGTCAGGCATGATCAGCTTCAAGCCCTCCTCATCGGCGCTGGAGGACGCCTACCTTAGGCTGGTCAAGGACACTGTGTGATGGTCTATGGCAACAAATCAAGATCAAAGAGGAAGAATGGTGCGCAGCCTCCCGGGGGGCTTGTCCCAGGTCAAGACCATAGCCAAGTACGAATTCATAAATTACCTAAGGACAAGGCGATTCTTCATTCTGTTGTCGATCACAGTCGCGATCAGCATATTGCTAACCTCGGTCGTGGCGTATTACCGACCCGCTGGCTTCATGTCTTCCGAGCTAGGTTTCTACTCCAGTTGGTGGGGGCTCGCTGTAAATTACATTCTGATACTCTCAGCCATATTCTTCGGAGGGGATGCCATATCGGGTGAGTTCCAGAACAAGACAGGCTACTTCCTAATAGGGAACCCGATCAGCAGGACGGCGATATACGCAGGCAAGTGGATAGCTGCCCTCCTTGCCTCCCTCACCGTCTTTTCAGTCTTTACCGCCTTTACTATAGCAAACGGTTTCTACTATTTCGGCATTAACGTGCCGTGGCAGTTTGGCCTATCCTTCCTGTTCTCGATCCTTTATCTGGTCTCGATAATGGGGTTCACTTTCTTCTTCAGTTCGATATTCAAGAGCAGTTCCATGTCAATTCTAGTCACCGCTATACTCTTCCTCTTCGCGTTCAACCTCATTCAGACACTCGTAAGCAACCTCGTGCAGATGGAGCCCTGGTTCCTGATCACCTATGGCGCCCAGATAATAGGGAACATCCTCAACGACCCTTACCCACAGAACATCGTCGAGATACACATAGGGCCAAACAGGACGTTCACCTCTTACAACGCGACCGTCCCCGAGGGGATAATCATCATGTCGTTATATTTCGCCGTCACTATGATCCTTGGCCTCTACATCTTCAAGCGCAAAGAATTGACATGATCGGCAAAAGCCACCATCGCACCCCCTCTGCGAGGCGGTAGGGCGGATCCGCATCCACATCAAAAAGAACCTCCGTCAAAGAAACGCCCTCTTTTTCGACCGTCACCTCAAGCCATGATTACTAAAAATCCACAGATCAAGGCGACCAGAGAGATCGCCGCAAAGAAGAGCCTCCGCCAGCCCTTGCTCACGAAATCTGAAATTTTCTTCATCCCCCTGAACCTGGATGATGCCTCCGATATGCCTGCTTGGTAAGCGTCGAACTTGCCCTCCTTCCGAAGGCGAATAACCTCTCTGCTCTCTGGGATCGTGGCGAGGAAAAATATTACGGTCACCGTCACCGCATAATAAAGATACGCAACGTCCCCAGTCCTGAAGTATAGCCAAGGTATCATCAATATCAGCCATAGCACGTCCCCCACCAGGATGTTTCTGAATATGGCGATCCCCATAAGAGTGGAGACTGCTATCAGGAAAATTACCCCTGGCGCATCAATTATGAGCAAGCTGCCGAGGAGAACCGCGAGCCCGACCCCTCCCCTGAACCCGTGGAAGATCGGCCAATTGTGGCCAGTCAGCCCTGCGACAGAAACTAGGAGGAAGTAAGGATCTGCTGGGTAAAGCAGCTTGAAGCCCAACATGGGGATGGCGACCTTCAGTAAATCGCACAATGCTATAAAAATTCCTGCCCACTTCCCCAGCACCATGGATGCCGTGTTGGCCCCATAGATCTTGCTTGTGACTCTCTCGCCGCTCCCCTTGATCTCTATTTGAATGTTCGCTATGTCCTTGCCTGGTGCCAGGACCCTCATGAAGATGCGAGAAAACGAGAGGCTCCCCGATAGGTAGCCTACAAGCACGCAGATGATGGCTATCGAGGGATCCATACAACGATCAGTCCTATATTATCCATCTATTTTGCTCTTAATATATCAACTTGAATCGCGTCTTAGCCGCCAACCTCTTTTTACAAGTAGCGATTCCCTTCGCCATTCATCGTGCCATCATTTAATCTGTTGAACAGTTATCGGTATATTTATGAACTCGATTGGAGATCATTATATTGGCTCTTGGGCAGGGTCTAATCTGTTTTGAGTGGTTGCATCTATGAGTTTACAGCTCATGCACATATCGGAGATGAGGGCAGGCTCCGCGTCATCGAGGATCTTGGAGTCGATCTCGTTCCTAGAGCGGGAAGGTCTGCGAGTTCCGGCGACGATCATCCTCTCAGCCACGGGGATCGGCGGAACGGCTGCTGGAACTAATTCGACCTCCGAGATCACTAAAATCCTTGGAGGACGGCTAGATCCTGAGAGGGGCTACAAGATCACCGTGATAGCAGATGAAGAGGCCGGCCTGAAAGGAAATGAGATGGGCGCTGCTCCAAGTAATCATGCAGGACGGGGCGAAATCGTCCCAAGGCTCATTTCCCAGATGTTGGGTGAGCTCTGCGCCTCCCATAAAATCCCAGCAGGCTCAAGGGCTGTAATAATAATTCAGGAGACGGTAATCCCGAAGCTCGCCGGCGCGGCATTTACGAAAAATCCTGTGGACGGATCCGACGAGCTAATAATCGAAGCAACTCTCAGCCAAAGTGATTCTGTGGGGAAAGAGGGCGCCGGCACCATGCGTTGGGTCCTCAAGAAAGGCTCCTGGATCGAACGAACCCAGACGAACGAACTCTGGGTGCTGCCCGTCATCAACCAAGTGGCGAGGGATGCGAAAGCCATTGCGCGCAGGATTAAGGAGCCCCTCAGCCTGGAATGGGCTTACGACGGCGAATCCCTCGTATGGCTCCGATCCAAGCAGATCTCGTCAATCGGGACCGTCGACATCTACTCCAACAAGCTGTCGAAAGAGAGGATGCCGGGCATAGTGAAACCGCTAGTGTGGTCGATCAGCATACCGCTCGTCAATGACGCTTGGAGGAGGCTCTTCACAGATCTCATCGGCCCGAACTCCCTCGATTCAAGCAAATTCACGAAGCTCTTCTACTACAGGGCGTACTTCAACATGGGCGTGGTAGGCAACGTCTTCGAGCTGCTCGGGATGCCAAGGGAATCGCTCGAGATGATCGTTGGGGAATCCTCCGGAAGATCGAGGCCCAGATTCAAGCCATCGCCCAAGCTCCTCGCATTCCTGCCAAGGGTGTTCATTTTCTTTTTCCAGCATTTTCTGTCCTTCAGGAAAACTGAGGGGTTCCTCAAGGAGCAGGAGGTCAGATACAGGCCATTCCACCCCTCAAGAATCGCCGAAATGGGGGGCGAGGAGGCGCTCACTGCCGTCAAGGAGCTCTTCAGGATCAACGGCGAGGCGGCTTATTACATCATAATAAACCAGCTGAAGAGGGGGATATTCACCGCCTCAATAAAGTACATGATGAAGTACAACAAGATCCACGAATCAAAGCTCAGCGACGCCCTGGCAGGGGGGCACATCGAAGAAATAGACCCGCAGAAAGCCCTCGGCGCCTTGAACTGCGAATTCAACCGCCTCGACCAAGGTGCGAGGGACAAGATCCTAGAAGGGGGCTACAGGGATCTCGAGGCACATCCGGAGCTGATGGGATTCCGCTCCAGCGTTTCAGAGTTCATGTCCAAATTTGGGCACCTTAGCGACAGCGGCAACGACTTCAGCATCCCGCACTGGCACGAGGACCCAGACCTTGTCTTGAAAATGATCATCTCGTCATCTCAGCAGAGAACCAACGTCCCCAAAACGAACCCGCTATTCCAGATAAAGAACGCTTTCCAGAGGGGGCTGGCCCACTACCTCGTGAAAAAAACCGAGAGGGCAATGAAAATCGCCGACAGAGTTACATTCACTTTCACTTATGGCACCAGCCTCTTCAGGGACGCATTCCTGCGGCTCGGATCCATTCTGGTTAGTAAGGGGATGCTGGAAAGCCCAGACGACGTCTTCTATCTTTACTTCAAGGAGCTCTCAGAAGCGATCAGGTCGCCTAGACATTCAGGGACATACAGGGAGAAGGTCATCTCGAGGAAGCTTGAGATCGAGCAGTTCAGGAATCTCGAGCTGCCCGAGGTGATCTACGGGGACCTTCCGCTGCCGGTGGCATCGAAAAAGTATTCTGCGAAGCGATTAAAGGGCATTGCGACGTCAAGAGGGTACGCCGAAGGCGTAGCGAGGGTCACGAGGGGGGTTGCCGACTTCAGCCGCGTCAAAGAAGGGGAGATCGTCGTCATACCATATTCGGATGTCGCGTGGACCCCCATATTGGCAAAAGCAGGCGCGATTGTGTCCGAATCTGGAGGCCTCCTCTCGCATTGCTCTGTCGTAGCTAGGGAGTTCGGGATCCCTGCCGTGGTGGGCGTGAAGGATGCGATGTCAATCCGTGACGGCGCAAAGGTGGCGGTGGACGCCTACTCAGGCGTCGTCATGATGCTCGACTGATCTGCGATGCTGACGTCTCGTGCTAGGCATCCGCCTACATCCTCGACGGAGCCTCGATCCCGAGCATCGCCAAGGCATTTGCAAGGACTATCCTCGTGGCATCCACAAGCGCCAGCCTCGCAGCCTTCGCCCTTGCATCTTCAGTCTTCAGGACCGGTACATTGTCGTAGAAGAGGTTGAAGGTCGAGGCAAGATCGTTTGCGTATGCCGCAACATCCTCAGGCTTCAGCGACTTTGCGGCATCAGATACCCTCTCTGGGAATGTCGAGAGGCTGACGATCAACGCCTTCTCGTACGCAGAGCTGAGCGCAGAGTACTCCGCTTGGGTCCCCCTCCAGCTCTCGCCAGCCTTCGCGAGGATGTTGCACGACCGTGCGTGCGCGTACTGTATAAAAGGGGCGCTGTTCCTTTCGAAATTCAGGACGCGGTCCCACGTGAACGTCAGGGGCTTGTGAGACGCGACCGACACCATGGCATACCTTACAGCCCCTATCCCGACGAGCTCAGCGATCCTCTGCCTCTCCGCCTCGCTCAAGTGGGGGGACTTTGAGGACACTTCCTGGTAGGCCCTCGCCACCGCCTCGTCGAGCACGTCGTCGAAAGCGACATACCTCCCCCTCCTCCCAGACATCTTGTAGCCTGGCAGGTGTACGAGCTCGTAGCTGAAGTGGACCAGCCTCTCTGCAAGGTCCGGCCTGCCGAGCGCGTGGAGCGCCAGCTTGAGCTGCAGCTGGGGGAGCTTCTGCTCGATGGATATGACATTGATGATCCTCTCCGCCCTCCCGAACTTCCACAGCGTGTATGCTATGTCGCGCGTCGTGTAGAGTGTCGTCCCGTCAGACCTCCTCAAGATCAGCGGTGGCACCTCGGTCCTGATGGCGTATTTCTCTCTGAGGCCGAACTTCTCGATTACCGCCTCGCAGTCGAGCAGCATCGTCCCCTCCTCGACCCTGACGAACTCCGTCGCCTCGAGCCTCTCTACAGCCTCCTTGGCCCCTCCGTTCCATGAGGCGACCTCGCTCTCCCAGTCCCAGCTGTCGAAGAATACCCCTGCGCGCTTAAGGGTCTCCCTGAACCCGCTTATCGTCCTCTCGCAGAGCCCCCTTATGAGCCCCACAGCCTCCTCCTCCCTCGCCTCGTACCTCTGGAGGAGCCTCGCGATCTCGCCCTCTGGGTCCTCGAGGCCGCTCACTGCGCCAAAGACTGCATCGAACGTCTTCTCGTCCCTTGACCTGAGGTCTGCGGCAGCCGCCACCCAGTCGTCGACCTCCCTTATCTTATCGACCGCCTCCTGATCCTTTCCCTCGGCCTTGAGCCTCTCGACCTCTCTCTTGAGGGACTTGAGGTTGATCGCGCAGCTCGTGACAGCGTAAACGAAGCCGACGAAGTGGTCGATCTTGAGGTCCTGCCTGATCCCGCCCGCCTTGCTGAACCCGAGGCTCGCCTGGGCCACCTGGAGGCCGACGTCATCGATATAGAAGTGCCTCATCACGTCGGCGCCAGACGCCTTGAGGATCCTGGCGAGGCAGTCGCCGATTATCGCATTCCTCGCCCCGCCAATGTGTATCGGGTGGATTGGGTTCACGCTTGTGTGCTCTACGATCACCCTCTCGCCCCCCTCCTGACCTGGCGTCCTTCCGTAGCCCTCCCCTCCCCTGACAACAGCCTCGAGGGTCGCCCTCCCGAACTCCGGTACGTTGATGTAGAAGTTGACGTATCCTGCGCCGGCCGAGAGCACTTTGCCGACGAGCCCTCCCTTGGC
>JANHAI010000054.1 GCA_024464205.1 Candidatus Methanomethylicia archaeon | reverse complement strand
ATATTCGAGGGCGGAAGAGCGACGGTCATTCCGAGCGCCGAGGGCCCGACGGCTGCCGGCAAGATGTTCCCATCGGTCGTGGCGTTCACGAAGGATGGGCAACTACTTGTAGGCGAGCCAGCCAAGCGCCAGGCGACTGCCAACCCAGAAGGGACGGTGTACGAGGTCAAGCGGAAGATGGGCACAGACGCAAAATTGACAATATTCGGGAAGGAATACACGCCGCAGCAGATCTCTGCCTTCATACTGCAGAAGATAAAGAAGGACGCAGAGACATACCTCGGGACGACAATAAGGAAAGCCGTGATCACGGTTCCTGCCCATTTCAACGACAACCAGCGCCAAGCCACGAAGGACGCGGGCGAGATAGCGGGCTTCGAGGTAATGAGGATCATAAATGAGCCTACGGCCGCATGCCTCGCCTTCGGGATAGACAAAGTTGAGAAGGACATGAAGATCATGGTGTTCAGCTTTGGAGGCGGGACCCACGACGTCACCATAATGGACTTTGGCAAAGGCGTATTCCAGGTGCTCTCGACCAGCGGCGATACGCAGACAGGAGGCGCCGACATAGACAAGGCGCTTGTCGATTACGTCGCTGAGGAGTTCAGGAGGCAGACAGGCATCGACCTCCGGTCGGACCGCATGGCAATGGCAAGGCTCAAGGAAGCTGCAGAAAGGGCAAAGATCGAGCTCTCGACGCTGATGACGACCGACATCGACCTGCCGTTCATTTACGCTGACGCTTCAGGACCCAAGAACCTCCACATGACAATAACGAGGACGAAGCTCGAGGAGCTGGCACAGCCTATAATATACAGGACGGAGCAGACCCTGATGAGGGCATTGCAGGACGCGAAGCTTACGCCAGCGCAAATCGACAAAATCATCCTCATAGGCGGCACTACGCGCATGCCTGCAGTCCAGCGCTTCATCGAAAGGATAATGGGCAAGCCCCCGGAAAGGGGAGTGGACCCTATGGAGTGCGTTGCTATCGGGGCGTCGATCCAGGGCGCTGTCCTCTCCGGCGAAGTGAAGGACATACTTCTGCTCGACGTCACCCCGCTCTCATTGGGAGTTGAGACCCTCGGGCACATATTCACCAAAATAATCGAGAGGAATACCACAATCCCCACGAGGAGGAGCCAGATCTTCTCGACTGCAGCCGACTTCCAGACAGCAGTCACCATACATGTCCTTCAGGGGGAGCGTCCCATGGCCACCGACAATGTTTCCTTGGGCATGTTCAACTTGGAGGGCATACCGCCTGCACCAAGGGGCGTCCCGCAGATCGAGGTCACATTCGACATCGACGCAAACGGAATACTGAACGTGACTGCAAAAGACCTGGGGACAAACAAAGAGGCGAAGATCACGATAACCGCCTCGACAAAGCTGTCCAAGGAAGCGAAGGAGAAGATGATAAAAGAAGCAGAGCAGTTCGCTGAGCAGGACAGGAAGAAGAAAGAAGAGGCCGAGATACGCAACAACGCGGACGGCCTGCTGTACACTGCAGAGAAGACTAAGAAGGATCTGGCTGGCAAGTTGACGGCTGAGCAGACTGGCAAGATCGACGCCGCGGTCAACGCCCTCAAGGAATCCATAGCCGGAACAGACATATCAAAGATCAAATCGAAGTCGGATGAGCTTACGAAGATACTCCAGGACATAGGGACGGCCGTCTACCAGCAGGCAGCAGCCGAATACGCAAAGCAGCAAGGGCAGACAGGGCAACAACAAGCCCAAGGGCAGCCTCCAAAAAGCCAACCAGGCGAGCAACAGGCCGGAGATAAGGTCGTAGACGCAGACTATAAGGTAAAGTGAAGGCAAAAAAGCAGCCTGAACAAGGATGATGGATGAGCATGGCCAGCAAGAGGGACTACTACCAGGTTCTGGGCGTCGATAAGAACTCGACGCAGGACCAGATAAAGGACGCCTACCGAAAACTGGCCATGCAATACCACCCTGACAGGAACAAAGCCCCCGACGCAGAAGATAAGTTCAAGGAAATATCGGAGGCATACGCCGTACTCTCAGATCCCGAAAAGCGCAGGACCTACGACGAACTGGGACAGGCGGGCTTCAGGCAGCAATATACCCAGGAGGACATTTTCAGGGGGGCGGACTTCAGCGACTTTGAGACGATCTTCGGCGGCGGCATCGGCGACGTATTCGACTTCTTTTTTGGCGGTGGGAGGGGCTTTGGAGGCGGCTTTGGGAGGAGGACGGTGAGGGGCAACGATCTCCTTTTTGAGGTCGAGGTCAGCCTAGAGGACGTGTACAACGGCATCGAGAAAGAAATCGAAGTGCCGAGGACCGAGAAGTGCAGCAACTGCGGCGGATCGGGGGCCAGCCCCGGCTCGTCGCCAATCACCTGCCCAAGGTGCGGCGGGCGCGGGCAGGTACAGAGGGTGCAGTCGAGCGGGTTTGCGCGTTTCGTTCAAATCACCCCGTGCCCGAATTGCAAGGGCTCCGGCACCATAATAGAAAACCCTTGCAGGGAATGCAGGGGATCTGGGCTTGCGAAAAGGAAACGCAAGATAGTGGTCAGGATACCGCCAGGGATAGAGGACGGCTCGCAGCTGCGGCTTAGGGGCGAGGGGGACGTCTCGCCGAACGGGGGCGAGCCAGGCGACCTTTACGTCGAGGTCCATGTCTCGCCACACCCCGTCTTCAAGAGGGAAGGCGCCAACCTCACGCACGAAGTGGAAATTGGGATCGCCCAGGCTGCCCTCGGTACAGAACTCTCAATACCATTGATGGACGGGAGCAACGCCACTGTTACCGTCAACCCTGGCACGCAGCCTGGGACCACGCTGCGACTGAAAGGCAAGGGCCTCCCCAAGATATCGGGTTTTGGCAGGGGGGACCTACTGCTAAAGATCAATGTCGCCATTCCAGAGAAGCTAAACCAGCGCCAGAGGCAGCTCATGGAAGAGCTAGCCAAGGAGCTTGGACAGCCAATCAAGCCTGCCAGTCGGAAGTTCATCCACTTCTGAGGCTCCCCGGTCAGATGGCAATATAATCTTTTAATATGGCGCCTTCAAGAGTTATGGAAGTCTGATAGATATGGCTGATAGGCTGCTTTATTGGAAGGGCTGCATGTCAAGGCTGAAGGTGAAGGGCATTGCGGATTCCACGATGGAACTTCTCGATCTCATGGGGATCCGCTATGATACCTTGGGGGGCGATGAAGGCTGTTGCGGATCCATACTCCTGAGGACAGGATACCCCGAGGAGGCCAAGAAGCTTGTACGCCTGAACATCAGCCAAATAGGGGACGCCGGATATACCAAGATGGTCACGAGTTGCCCTGGCTGCTACAGGACATTCGCCTCAGAATACCCCAAGATGATCGCTGCCGACTTGCCTTTCAATGTTCAGCATATATCTCAGCTGCTCTCGGAGAACCTGGGTGCACTGCGTAATAAACTAAAGCCATTGAAGATGGATGTGGTCTATCATGACCCATGCCATCTTGGAAGGCACATGGGGATCTACGAGGAACCAAGGAGACTCATCAAGGCGATCCCGGGAATACGCCTTGCAGAATTCAGGCAGAACCGTTCATTGGCGCTCTGTTGCGGATCTGGCGGCGGGGTGAGGTCGGCTCTGCCTGACGTGTCAACAGCTGTTGCCAAGTCGATAATTGATGGCCCACTCGGCCCGTTAGGGGTTCGAGCGATCATTACAGCTTGCCCATTCTGCTATTACAACTTCAATACAGCTGGTGGGGTTGAAGTGATCGATCTGCCCCAGCTCCTTTTGAGATCGTGCAAGGGGGAAAGGTCCAATGGATGAATGGCTAAACAAAAAGGATCTCGAGTTCAGGGAATGGATGCTCGACGAGAGGAGGAGGCTAGGGATTGACA
Organism: Candidatus Methanomethylicia archaeon; assembly: GCA_024464205.1. GTDB lineage: Archaea > Thermoproteota > Methanomethylicia > Methanomethylicales > Methanomethylicaceae > Methanomethylicus. The sequence goes on along the minus strand of JANHAI010000054.1, from coordinate 2,809 downwards.
GGGCCGTCAAGGCGTACGTCTCAGCAAAGGAGACTGCGCTGCAGAAGATGCCAGAGCTCGAGGAGATGAGGAAAGAGGTAAGGCTGATCAAAGAGGAATCGATAAGGAAAATGCCCGAGCTCGCGAAAGCAGCGATGGATGCGATCATCGACCTCAAGGGCATGGCATACTTGGCAAAAGACGCGGAGAGTGCCCAAGAGATCTTCAAAGAAGTCGTTGGGAGGGGCAAGCTTGTCGTCAAGTCAAAATCCCTCACAAGCGAGGAGATCTGCCTGAACGAAGCCCTCGAGGAGGCTGGCAACACCGTATACGAGACAGACCTGGGAGAATTCATAATACAGCTGAGAAAAGAGAAGCCTTCGCACATAATCAACCCATCAGTGCACGTCCCGCGTGAGGAGGTTGCCAAGACCTTTTCCCAGCTGCTGAAGAGAGAGGTCAGACCTGACATCAACGGGCTCGTATCTGTCGCAAGGGAATTCCTTAGGGAAAAGTTCTGCACGGCAGACGTCGGGATAACGGGCGCTAACGTTGTGGCAGCAAAAACAGGCACCATTTTCATAATAGAAAATGAAGGGAATGCCCGCTTCGTCAGCAATGCGCCACCCATTCATATCGCGATCACAGGGATGGAAAAAGTCGTGCCCACCCTCTCGGACGCATTCAAGGTAGTTCAAGTGCTTCCGCCTTATGCCACGGGTGTCCTCATGGCTGCCTACGTCTCGCTCATAACTGGGCCGAGCAAAACCGCAGACATAGAGAAGACGATAGTCTACGGGGCGCACGGCCCCAAGGAGCTCCACCTCGTATTGCTGGACAATGGGCGAACCGAGATGGCGAAATCGCCTGATTTCAGGGAGGCCCTCTACTGCTTGAGGTGCGGCGGTTGCATGTACGAATGCCCAGTTTACAGGATCCTAGGTGGATCCTTCGGCAACAACTATTTCGGAGGCATAGGGATAATCTGGAGCTATTTCACCAGAGGCCCTGAAGGCGTTGCGGCCGCAATAAATGCCTGCACCAAATGCAGAAGGTGCAAGGCCGTCTGCCCCCTCGAGATTGACGTTCCAAAGATGGTCGAAACCCTCAAAAGCCGCTTGGTGAGGGATGGGTATTCCCACCCAAGGCACAGGGAAATAATGGAGAGCATTGCCAAAAACAAGAACCCCTTCGGGCTCGAGCGCTAGGGCAACGCCTCCTGACTAGAACCCCTGCATCTCCCAATTCCTCTCTATATTCGAGAGATCTGGGAGCGTCTTTGAGAGCTTTGCTTCAGCAGCTGAAGCCGCTTCCTTGAGGATGCTCATCCCCTCTTCACTCGCATACGATGCGTCGATCGGTCTCCCCGTGTATTGCGTCGCATCGACAAGCACGCTCTCCAGCAGATCGTTCAGCTTGAACGCTGAGCTGTCTGCCTCCGGGACCACTTGGGTGAGCCCTCCATAGATCTTGTTCATGACTTCAAGCGCTGGCGCCACATTTGCTGCAACGTCGCCGTACTCCTTGACAGTATTCAGCCTGACAGAAATCTGCTCCAGCGCCAGCCTTGTCAAGTAGATCATCTTTGCTAGCTTCCTGACCTCCGTCAGCTCATTTGCGAATATCTTTGCCCTGGCGGTGTCTCTGTTCCGGTAGGAGGTGACGACTTTTTCAAACAGTGCCTTGTCGTAATCCTTGATCCTGAGGCTCTTCAGGTCGAGTTTCTGGATCTGGATTGTGATTATTTTGATCGCTTCCTCTATCTGTGGGCGCAAAGGACCCTTGGGCTTCCGGACGTCCTTCCGGGACTCCCACCTCTTCAGGAAATCCATTTTTTTCATCATTTCCTTATCGTCCAATGCAATATAAAAAAGTTGGCAGCGCAAAGATGGGCCTGAATGCGCTCACCTCCCCCTGCATCGGGCAAACACAAAGGTCCCGGAGTCAGAACGGGATAACTCTTATATCCGCAGCCACGAATTTAAAATGAAGGTCAAGATAATGCTGGGCGCTGGTCATATCGGCATATGGATGGGAAGGCGAGAAGAGAAGGCGGTAATTAGCGCATGCAAGAGGCACATTGAGAAGATCTTCTCAATTGTAAACAGATTTAAGCAATTCGTGGATGCTTATTGCGATGGCAACGTTGAAGCCGCAAAGCAAACAGCGATTGAAATAACGACTCTTGAGCGCGAAGCTGACGAAATAAAGGAAAGCATAATTGACGAGCTCATGGAAAGCTCACTACACCCAATGGATCAGGACGAGATAATCCGCCTGATATTGACTGCCGATGACATAGCAGCCCACTTGAAATCCGCTACACGAAAGATGACCTACGCCCACACTTCAGATGTGCCTGAACCAATAAAGAATGGCTTGAAAGACATGGTCAATTCCCTTATAGACGAGATGGTCGCACTGATACAGACAATCAAAGCATTGGAGAAGAACAAAGGCGAAGTGACCGCCAAGGCCGAGATCACCGAACGCATTGAGGAGAAGATCGACGATATGCGGGTGGATCTACTCGCCAAGATCCTGGATTGGGGGGACGTTGCCGAACACGTCAGGGATTTTGTGATGGTAAAGGAGGCCGTCGAGAATATCGAAAGCGCATCCGACAAGATGGAAGACACCGCAGACGTCCTCAGGGCTATCGCAATCCTGAGAGGCAAGAAATGACTTCCATAGGCGATCAGATTATGAATTCTAGGGCGTAATAGATGGCGCCCGAGAGTACAATTGTGATCGGGACGGTCAATACCCAGTAGAGTATCAGCGTCAATGATGTGCGCCTGCTAACTGACCTTGCGCTCCTCGCAAAACT
>JANHAI010000053.1 GCA_024464205.1 Candidatus Methanomethylicia archaeon | reverse complement strand
CGCAAGGGGGCTTTCCCACAGCAGGATAAGGCAGGTGCTCGTCGAAGAGTACCTCGAAGGCTGGAAGGAGATCGAATACGAGGTGATGAGGGACGCCTCTGACAACTGCATCATCGTCTGCAACATGGAGAACATGGACCCGCTCGGGATCCACACAGGCGACAGCATAGTTGTTGCCCCTTCACAGACCCTCAATAACAGAGAATACCACACACTGAGGACGGTCGCCTTCAGGGCAATAAGGGCGCTTGGGATAGTCGGCGAGTGCAACATACAATTCGCCCTCGACCCTCGGGGGGATGGTTTCAGGGTCATCGAGGTAAACTCAAGGCTGTCGAGGAGCTCTGCCCTCGCCTCAAAGGCGACGGGCTACCCGATAGCTTACATAGCGGCGAAACTCGCCCTGGGGTACGCCCTGCCGGAACTCTCGAACAAGATCACGGGCGCTACGACTGCCTTCTTCGAGCCCTCCCTAGACTACATCGTTGTCAAGGTACCCAGATGGGACCTCCAGAAATTCAAGAAAGTGTCGAGAAGGATAGGCACCCAGATGAAATCGGTAGGCGAGGTGATGGCAATCGGAAGGTCTTTCGAGGAGGCCCTCCAGAAGGCAGTTCGGATGCTCGACATAAAGCGGGAACTGACTGACACTGGCGACCTGGAACTGAGTATAGAATCCGTGAAGCGAGAGCTCGCGAACCCAACCGACAAGAGGCTCTTCTACATAGTCAGGTCATTTGAGTTGGGCATGGATCCGGTTGAGGTCAATAGGTTGACCCACATCGACATGTGGTTCCTCAACAAGATCAAGGGGATAGTTGACCTCAAGAATGAGATCGCTGCCGGGTCCATCTCGAAGGCACTGCTGACGAAAGCGAAGAAGATGGGGTTTTCTGACCAAAAAATAGGCGAACTGACGGGCAGCTCCGAGGATGAGATCAGGGCCGCCAGGAAGTCGTTTGGGATAATCCCCCGCCTGAAGCAAATCGATACTCTGGCAGCGGAATGGCCCGCCACCACAAACTACCTTTATCTGACTTACAACGGCTCCTCCGACGACCTGCAACCTTCCCCGTCGAAGAGCGCCATCGTGCTGGGCTCTGGGTGTTACCGCATCGGCTCCAGCGTGGAGTTCGATTGGTGCTGCGTCAACATGGGACTTGCCCTCAAGGAGGACCTCGAGGGTGTAATCATGGTCAACTGCAACCCGGAAACCGTATCGACGGACTTTGACCTGTTCAACAAGCTTTACTTCGAGGAAATAACTTTCGAACGCGTAATGGACATCGTCGAAATGGAATCCCCGCTTGGCGTCGTGGTCTCTGTCGGCGGGCAGACTCCGAACAACTTGGCTGGTAAGCTCAGTGCTCATGGCATCACGATCCTGGGGACGTCGGCCGAAAACATAGAGAAGGCCGAGGACAGGTCGAAGTTCGGCGAGGTCCTGGACCGCCTGGGAATAAGCCAACCAGAGTGGCAGAAGCTTGACACCATCGACCGTGCCATCTCATTTGCAAAGAGGATCGGGTATCCAGTCTTGCTGAGGCCTTCTTACGTGCTCTCTGGCAGTTCAATGAACGTGGCGTTTGACGAGGATCAACTCAAATCACACATGGAGGACGCGATAAGGCGCTCCTGCGAAGGACCGTTCGTGATCTCGAAGTTCCTTACGGACTCAAAGGAGGTCGACGTCGACGCAGCCTCAGACGGTGAGCACACATTCATAGGCGGCATCGTCGAGCATGTCGAGAACGCTGGAAGGCACTCAGGGGACTCTACGATGTCCCTCCCGCCTGTCACGCTGGACGAACGCACAAAAGATGCGATACGCGAATGCACGCGAAAGATCGCAAGGGCGCTCAGCATAAGGGGGGCTTTCAATATTCAGTTCATAGTGAAGGGCAGCGAGATATACGTGATCGAGTGCAACCTTAGGGCGAGCAGGAGCATGCCTTTCGTCTCAAAGGCGACTGGCATCAACCTAATGCGGCTTGCCGAGAAGGCTATCATGGGGAAGGGGCTTATCGATGGCGAGGGGAAGCCAAAGTCTTTTGGCGTAAAGTCCCCGCAGTTCTCTTTCCTGCACCTCGAAGGCGCGGACCCTATCGGTGGCGTCGAGATGGGATCGACTGGGGAGGTCGCCTCCTTCGGGAAGACCTTTGAGGAGGCGCTGATCACTTCGATGATGGCATCGGGCGTGAAACCGATACCTTTTGGCGGATCTGTTCTGCTGAGCATAGGCCGGGACAAGAACAAGATACTCCCGCTGGCAAAGAAGCTCTCAACAATGGGTTTCCGTCTTTATGCCACGGAGAAAACTGCTGGGGCGATAGCAGCAACAGGGCTCGAGTGCGAGGTCCTGCACAAAGTCAGCGAGGGGAAAGACCCGAACATAATGGATTTCTTGGAACGGGGCAAGATCGACATGGTGATAAACATCCCCCAGATCAACGGCGACATGCCTAAGAGGAAGTTCGAGGACGGCTATGCAATCAGGCGAAAGGCGATCGAGTTCAGGATACCTGTCCTTACGAACCTCGAGCTCGCCGAGGCAATGGTCAATGCCATTGAGGATCTGAGCCAGAGGAGGGTGACGCTCCTCCCGCTACTCGAAGTAATATCGCGGAGCCGCTGATCTCGAAGTGGGGCGACGACCAGATGCGGTCTGAAAAGCCTTATATACCTCTTGCAAGCTGATTTGGTGACGGGTCAATATACAGCGACCTGATGTGCGCAGTTCTTCCAGACATAACCTATGTCCTCGACCCCCTCCCAAAAGGGGGTTGGAAAATAAATGAGTTTTTTGAATAGGGATGTAGTCTCGATAAGAGATTTCTCGAGACCTGATCTTGACAAAATACTAGATACTGCAACAAAGATCTCAAAGAGTGGCTACGACAAGGGCCTCTTGAAGGGGAAGCGCGTCGGTCTCCTCTTCTACGAGCCGAGCACCAGGACCAGGATGAGCTTCGACACCGCTGCCCAGGCAATAGGGGCTGACACGATATGGTTTGCGGGCGTTGAAGGAACGTCTGTGATGAAAGGGGAGACGCTAAAAGACACGATCGAGACCGTGGCGAATTACGTCGACACCATCGTGATGCGGCACCCTTATGACGGCTCCGCGAGGTGGGCGGCAGAAGTGACTTCAAGGCGCGTGCAGAGGGGCGAGAAGAAAGTCCCAATCATAAATGGCGGCGACGGGAAGAACGAGCACCCTACCCAGACGATGCTCGACCTCTACAGCATCCTCGCGACCCAGAAGCGCCTCGACGGGCTCAATATCGCACTGGTAGGGGACCTCAAATACGGGAGGACAGTGCACTCCCTCTCGTACGCGCTCTCGATGTACGGCTGCAGGCTCTTCTTCGTGGCGCCGGAGATGCTGCAGATACCGCACCACATCACCTCCTTTCTGGAGAAGAGGGGGATCTCCTACACAAAGCACACAAAGATCGAGGAAGCGATCGAGGCAGCTGACATAGTATACATGACCAGGATACAGAAGGAGCGCTTCCCAGATGAGAACGAGTACAACAAAGTCAAAGGGCTTTACAAAGTCGACAGGTCGCTGCTGAAGCGGGCGAAACACACTATGCGCCTGATGCACCCGCTCCCGAGGGTTGACGAGATATCGGTGGATGCCGATGACGATGTCAGGGCATACTACTTCCAGCAGGCCGGGAATGGGGTGCCGGTCAGGGCTGCCCTCCTGGGGCTGATAATGGGGACGATCGCATGACGGAATACACGACCGCAATGGGCAAGAAGGGGCTAATCGTGAGCCCGATAGAGAACGGCACAGTGATAGACCACCTTCCACCAGGCACCGCAGTCAAGATAGCGACGATGCTTGGCCTGATGGACGGGGCAGTCGTCATAATCGGCCAGAACCTCAGGAGCACTAAGTACGGCAAGAAGGACCTAATCAAGGTCGAAGACAGGTTCATTGGTGAAGTGGAATGCAACAAGATCGCCCTCCTGGCGCCGAATGCCACCGTGAACATAGTGCGCGGATCAGCCATCGCTGAGAAGAGGAAGGTCGAGGTCCCGGAGGTGGTTGAGGAGGTTGCGCTCTGCGGTAACGCGAACTGCATCACGAACCGGGAGAAGGTCCCCACAAGGCTGCACCTGTTGAGCAGATCTCCTCTTGTCATGGCATGCTATTACTGCGGCCATGAGACAAAGGGGGAGGAGCTGAGGCTAAAGTAGGGGTAATCCGGATTGTCGCTCCTCATAAAGAATGGCACTGTCGTGACAGAGGGCGGAATGCAGCGCGCCAACATCCTGATAAGGGGTAGACGAATAGCCGCATTGACCTCTTCAGAGCCAAATTCGGACAGGGTGATCGACGCCGAGGGGATGCTGGTGATCCCGGGCGTCGTGGACCCGCACGTCCATTTCAGGCAGCCTGGAATGGAAGGCGAGGACTGGGTTACCGGCTCCATGTCGGCGCTCGCGGGCGGCGTCACGACCGTGCTCGATATGCCAAACACCCGCCCCCCCGCCACTACAAAAGCGCTCCTTGAGGAAAAGCAGCAGCTCGTTGAGCTGCAGACCGCCTCGTCGGCGCTCGTGAATTACGGGTTCCACTTCGGGGCAACCAGTTCAAATGTCGGGGAGATAAGCGCGGTCGGTCTAGGCAGCGCAGAGGGTGAAGTGAGTGGTGGGGGGCGAAGGATCGCCGCCTCGGTAAAGGTGTTCATGGGGAGCTCGACAGGGGACCTACTTGTGGAAGACCCGTCGGCGCTGCGGGGCATACTTGGCGCCTCGCGCCTCACGACAGTTCACGCGGAGGATGAGGCTGTCATCAGGGAGAGATGCGACCAGCCAGACCACCTCTCAAGGCGGCCAAAGGAGGCTGCGCTGAGCGCGATAAGGAAGCTCTTGCAGTGCAGAGGTCGAGGGGGGGTCTACGTCTGCCACTTGACCAGCGCCGAGGAGATCCAGCTGGCTGAGCAATTCTACAGGGAGGCTACGCCACACCACCTATTCCTGACAGACGATCTAATGAAGAAGATCGGCAACTTTGCGAAGGTCAACCCACCGTTGAGGAGTGAGAGCGACCGCAGGTCCCTTTGGGAGTCCCTCCTTGAGGGGAGAATAGACTGCATTGGATCTGATCATGCACCGCACACGAGGCTCTCGAAGGAAGGTGCTTCTGGCGCAGTTCCATCAGGCATGCCTGGGGTGGAAACATCCCTGCCGCTCCTCCTCGACAGGTCGCTGAGGGGGGAGATCGCCCTCGAGCGCGTAATAAGCATGATGTGCCTCAACCCGGCATCGATATTCGGGCTGAGGGGCAAGGGGAGAATAGCGCCTGGCTACGACGCGGACATCGTCCTGATCGACCCAAAGGAAGAGCGCACAGTGAGGGCTGATCGGCTCCATTACAAATGCGGCTGGACGCCGTACGAAGGGCTCAGGCTAAGGGGCTGGCCCAAGATCACAATACTGAACGGCGCAGAAGCATACGTGGATGGCGTGTTCACAAAAGCCAGGGGAGGGCATGTGAAGTATGCGTTTTGATCTTCCTGATGGCGAATTCGTGATACCGTCAGGGATAGTCGCCTCTACTCCAGATATCATTGCCAGGATAGCGGAAGCAGTGGACGGCGTAGGCGTGATCACAACCAAGAGCATCGGCAGATCGGAGCGGGATGGTAACAGGGAACCGATCATAGCTGGGGTTGGCGGATCTCTACTTAATGCTGTGGGGCTCTCCAACCCGGGGGTCGCTGCATTCGCCGACGAGCTGAACTCGCTCTCGGCACTCAGCAGGGTAAGGAAGCGAGGCAAAGTGCTCATGGCCTCGATATTTGGGGGGTCAGAGGGCGAGTTCGTTGAGGTGGCGTCGGAGCTTTCCCGCTATGTGGACTGGATTGAGCTGAACCTTTCCTGCCCCCACGCAGCAGGATACGGCGCGACCATAGGCACCAAGCCGCAACTAGTCGAATCGATCGTAAGGGCAGTCAGGGATGCCATCGACCTCCCCATATTTGCCAAAATAGTCCCGGCGATCGGCTTAGCTGGTATTGTTGCCAAAAAAGCGGTCGGTGCAGGAGCTGATGGCATAACGGCCGTGAACACTGTTGGGCCGTTCGAGTTCCTCTCGCCAGAGGGCAAGCCGCTCCTTTCCAACGTCCTCGGCAGCTTATCTGGTCAGGCCATCAGAGAGATCGCCATAAGGTGCGTGGCAGAGGTGAGGTCAGAGGTCAATTGCCCGATTATTGGCATGGGTGGAATCTGCTCAAAGGGGGATGTCGATGCGTTCAGGAGGGCTGGCGCAAAACTCTTCGGTGTTGGCACCGCGCTCCTCGGGATGAGCACGGAGGAGATCGTGGGGTTCTTCAAGTCCATAATGGCTGGCCAGCCGGCAACCAAGGATCCTGCGATCTGCCACAGAAAATGGCACGTCAAGGATGCATGGGGATCAGAGAAGGGGCGCGTTTTAGTGATGGAGGAATCCCTCCCGGCGCTCCCAGGGCAATTCGTCCACGTCTGGATCCCGGGGATTGGCGAGAAGCCCTTCTCCCTGGCTTCCGACTCCCCCGCCATGCTGCTGATCAAGGCGGTAGGTCCAGTGAGCTCGGCGCTCTGCCACCTCGAGGAAGGATCAGAGCTCCTATTCAGGGGTCCCTATGGGAATGGCTACCGCCCCTCTGGCATGGTTTCCATGGTCGGCGGTGGGACTGGCGTCGCCCCAATACACTTCGCTGCTAAGCGCTTCAGGGGAAATGTGGTCGACGTCTTTGTGGGAGGCAAGTCCTCGGAGGAGCTCCCGCTGCTCGATGAGCTGAGAAGGTATGCCGAGG
>JANHAI010000052.1 GCA_024464205.1 Candidatus Methanomethylicia archaeon | reverse complement strand
TGAACGTGACGACCGCGCCGTGCTCGCACCCTTTAAGGGACGGCTTCAGGGAATCGATCACATCCTGGAGGGCAATCGCGTCTTCCCTCTTCGCAAGGAATGTCTTTGGCATGGCTCAAACTACCTTTCAACTGATTCAGGATAGACTAAAATAAATGCTCTCCGTGGAGCTATACTGGTGCGACGATGTCGTTTGAAGAGGTAGCGATGGGGCTGAAGTACGACCAGCGCCTCCTCGAGATGCTTGTCGGGGTATACGGGCCAAGGACGCGCATGGTGCTCGAGGCGCTGAAGACGCCACCTAGGGAATACGCACTCAGGGTCAATATGCTGAAGGCAGACCCGGATGACGTGGTCAGCGAGTTCGAGGCGATGGGCGTTCGCTGCAGGAGGTCGCAAGTGCTCGATGAGGCGATAACAATTGAGGTCGATGGGCCTTTCACGGTGAGGGAAAGGGGAGCAAGGATCACTGCAGACAAGTTTGCGGCGGAGAGCGTTATGCTGGGGAGCAACCTCTACGAGCCCGGCGTCCTTAGGTCCGAGAGGGTGAGGCCCGGGGACGAGGTGCACGTGGCAGACATATACGGGCACGTTGTAGGGAGCGGCATAGCCCACTTCAGCTCTGCGCGCCCCCACACGAAAGGGGTGGCGATGACGACGACGGAGAGCGTCTACAGGCTTCCTCAGATAAGGGAGACGGCGGCTTATGCCGAGGGGCGGATTCAGGAGCAGAGCCTGCCGGCAATGCTGGTGGCGCGGATCCTAGACCCCGAGCCAGGGGAGGTCGTGGTCGACATGTGCTCCGCCCCCGGCACGAAGGCGCTCCATGTCGCACAGATCCAGGGGGATCGAGGCACAGTTTACGCCTTTGACAACGCGCCAAACAGGGTTGCAAAGATCAGGTCTGAGATCCGGAGGATCGGAATAAAGTCGGTAAGGGCAATCCCCCGAGACTCCAGGTACATAAAGCAGGATTTCCCAAGTATGATTGCAGACAAGGTGATTGTCGATCCGCCGTGCACTGCCCTGGGCGTGAGGCCAAAGCTCTACGAGGATGCCAAGGCCAGCGACGTCGAGGCGTGCTCGGTCTACCAGAGGCAGTTCCTCGAGACGGCAGCTTCGATCGTGAAGGAGGGGGGCGAGATCATTTACTCGACATGCACGCTGACTCTGGAGGAGAACGAAGGCGTCGTCGAGTACGCGATTGAGAGCCTTGGCCTCGAGCTGGCGCCCCAGGATCCGCTGATAGGCAGCGGCGGCTTGAAAGGTTTGATGAGGGCGCAGAGGTTCGATCCAGACCGGACAGACACGCCTGGCTACTTCATCGCAAAGTTCCTCAAGCGTTGATGGGGCTCCGTCGAGTTCGAAGCAGCGCAATTCATTGATCCTTGTCCAGCTTGGAGTTCGATATGGTCTTCTTGCTGTAGACCTTGCGCTTGAGCTGGTGCCCGCAGACGCTGCATACAGTTATCTTCGACGAGTGCTCGTAGGTTGCTCCGCACGCTGGGCAATAGAGGAACCACCAGAACTCCTGGGAGATCCCTTTGGTCATCATCGGCCTGAAGTTTATTTTGAGGAGGTTGCAGAGGTTCTGGAGGCTGTAGTCGTCGCTGACGACGAGGGCCTCATGCCCCTCGGCGTTGAGCTCCATCGCGAGGGCGACGACCTCCAAGTCCGTCTCCGAGAGGACGGTGATGTCCCCTGTCGAGCTGGCCTCCAGCTTCACCTTGTCGAGGTACTCCTTCTTTGGTAAACGGACCTTGAGTCTGCCGGACAAGACCGAGAGGTCGGTTATCGTCTTCGTCTTCCTGCTGAATAGCTCGGCCTCGACCCTGGGGGTTATGAAATGCTCGCCGTCGACCAGTTGGGGGTTGAAGCCGTAGATTATGGCAGAAGTGTCAAGGACGTATGTGGGAGGCATCCTCAGATCTCGAACCCCAGTTTTATCTTCTGTCGTATACGCTTATAAAAGTCTGAGCTGATCACCCTCACGAAGGCTGCTCTTTCCTCGGACCGCTCCACCGTTATCGGAACCTCGTAGTCGACTGGGACAGTTGTCTGGCCATCGATCACGATCAATCCTGGGGAGCCCAACGGGAGGACTTTTATCCCGACCTTGGTCGAGATCGGGAATATGGTTGGCTTTATGCCGGCAGTGAGCGGGCAGATGAAGACCACCTCTATCACGTCGAGGCGGGGATCGATTACTGGTCCGCCTGCGGAGAGCGCGTAAGCCGTTGAGCCGGTCGTGGTCGAGACAATGACGCCATCCGCCTTCCCCCTGTGGAATGGCTCCTCGTCCCGCGTGACAGCGAGCGAGAGGATCTTCGTGGGCTTGTTGGTCGTTACTAGGACCTCGTTGAGGGCGGGCGGTAGCTTCAGCTCCCTGTACTTGACCTTCAGCTTCGTCTTGTACTCGACGAAGAACTTCCCAGCAGCCATCCTCTCGAGAGCCTCTTGCGCCCCCTCTGGAGACGTCTCGCAGAGGAACCCCAAGGCGCCGACTTTGATGCCGAGGATCGGCGTCTCGCCTATGGACTGCGCGACGCGCATTATCGTCCCGTCTCCACCTACGACGACGACGGCGTCAGCGTCCATCTCGCCCAGCGGGGTCTGCTTTGATCCTGCCTTCGAGGCAGCCTCGCCAGAGTAAAGGACCTCGATGCCGCGCGTGGAGAGGTATTTGCCGGCCTCGACGGCGACGCGGATCGCCTCGGGCGAGCCTATCTTTGAGACTATACCTGCGCGGCTGACTTTCATATTTGGACGGCGCCTCCAAGAGGCAGAGGGCTTGAAATACTATTGGCTACCGCAGTTTTAAATAATTGCGTCTCCTTTTAAAGACTTACAAAGGTGATGATATGGCTGAAATGACACCACGAAAACGGGCTCTATTATGCGTCACAGGGAACAAGCGGAGGGCTGACAGGATCAGCTGCATGGACACCCTGACGACTTGCACAGTGGACCAGATGAACGCTGTCAAGGCGCCCTTTCCAGAGGCGAACAGGGATCCAGAGCTTGCCTTCAAGCTCGCTGCGGCAGCCTGGGAGGTAATAGGGCTAGAGGGCTTCAAGCTTCCTTTCGACCTTTGCGTCGAGGCTGAGGCTTTGGGATGCAAAATAAACTGGGGGAGGATCGACAGGCACCCTAGCGTCGAGACACACGTATTCAACGACCTGAAGGATCTGAAGATACCGGACGACATAGTGGAGCGCGGGAGGTTCCCACTCAAGCACGATGTCGAGCTGAGGCTCAGGAAAGAGTACGGCGACTACTTACCGATCGTCAACCAGGTTACCGGACCGTTCACTGTCGCTGGGCACATCTTCGGCATAGAGAAGTTCTGCATCTGGACAAAGAAGAGACCGCTGGCAGACGTCAGGGAGGCGCTGATGCAGATCTCCGAGATGAACATCGCGGACTGCAAGAAGGCGCTGAAGAGCGGGACCGACGTCGTCTGCATAGCCGATCCTTCGGCGACATCGGACATACTATCGCCGACCTTCTTCAAGGAGGCGATGCTCCCGGTCTATCAGAACATGGCAAAGAAGATCGGGGCGCCAATAGTCCTACACATATGCGGGAACACCTCGTCATACCTACCATTCATAGCTGACACCGGATTCGACGCGTTCTCGGTTGACGCGCAGGTCGATCCAGGCTTCGCCAAGGCGATAGTGGGAGACAAGATTGCGATCGTCGGAGGAGTACCAACGATCACTGCTCTGCTCTTCGGGACGCCTCAGAAGGTCAAGGAAGCGGCGATCGATGCTATAAAGAAGGGAGTCGACGTGCTGATGCCGTCTTGCGGCATACCGCCGAGAACCCCAACAGAGAACTTCAAGGCAATGGTTGACGTTGCCAGGTGCATGGTGTACGTGTAAAAGGTGATATGAATGGCTACAAAAGAAGAGATCGTTAACGGTTTCATGAAAGCGATAGTAGATGGTGACGAAGAGGCTTCTGCAAAGTGGGCGAAGGAGGCAGTAGCAGCTGGCCTCGACGCCTACGAAATGGTGACGAAGCACGGCGGCGACGCCATGACGATCGTGAACCAGAAGTATGAGAAGAAGGAGTACTTCGTGCCAGAGGTGCTCTGCGCAGCCAACGCCCTGAACGCGGGCGTGGACATACTCTCGCCGCACATGAAGGCCGACAAGACTTCCGTGCCCGCCACTGTTGTCCTGGCAGTAGTCGAGGGCGACATCCATGACATCGGGAAAAACCTGGTGAAGATAATGCTCAGCGCTGCAGGCTTCAGGGTAATCGACATGGGCAAGGACGTCCCGTCGGCTGCACTCGTTGAGAAGGTCAAGGAGACCAAGGCCGATGTCCTCGGGATGTCTGCACTCATGAGCACAACAATGCCAAGGATGAAGAACGTCATAGACATGCTCAAGGACCAGGGCATAAGGGGCAAAGTCAAGGTGATCGTCGGCGGTGGCCCAGTCACGAAGGATTGGGCACTCTCTATAGGAGCGGACGACAGGCCCCACGATGCTTCCGCGGCTGTGGGCGCGACCAAGGGATTGGTCGAGAAGCTCAGGGCTGAAAGGGGCGAGACTTGGTAGCACAAGGGCACTAGCCCTTTCTTTATTTTTTTTTATTGCGCAATAAGGATTCGAATCGTTAACCAGTCTACTAAAGGGACTTGATCCTTCCGTAGCTCGTTTTTAGCTGCAGTTTTTGATGCAGTCCATGGAACGTGCGGAGCCACTTAAGAGTTAAGGGGGCACGACGTGCCACATGCCGATGTGACCTTCTCCATAGGTATCGCCAGGTTTTATGTCATTTGTGAAGTAATACAGAGGGATACCCTTGTAGGTCGCCTGCCACTCGTCCTCAGCCCTGAGGACGAGGCCAAAATCAGAATTGTTCAGAGTAGTCGGGACATGGACAGTGCCAATTGGCACAAATGGGAACTCCCTTAGGCAATCGCCATCGCAACTCGGAATGTTATTGTACGGCAGATCGTTTGTGTTGTAATAAATCGTCCTTCCGTGGCCATCGACTAGAAAGCTCCCGAGGCTCTCGCTGAAGGCAACATTATAGGTATACTGGCTCAGGACGTAGCCGTAGCCAAGGAGGAAGGTAGAGAGGTAGAGTGTAATGAATAGTAGGAGACCCTTCTGCTCTGGCTTCATTGCGATCAACAACTAACGGTAAACCACGCGCTTAAAAAAGCGTGTTGATCGTCAGAAGTTAGTTATGTATCTTTGTTTCATACATTTTTATTATATAATAGGGAGAGAGCGATTTCGGTGACATCAGATGCAGACTGAAATCGGCAGTAAGTTCGGCAGGGAGATTGACAGCTTCTTCTTGCTCTCTGTGATGAACGTCGTGTTCAGCTCAATTGCCATGGGTCTATCGATAGCTTTGAGCATAACAAGCCTCGTGACTGCGATAAAGGCGATCGCGGATGGGTACGCGATAGTGGTCGGGGAGATATACCTGGTTTTTCCTCCGCAGATCATACTCGTTGGGCTCGGGATCGTTACCGCGATCGTGTCCGGAAAGTGGCTAATCGCCTCCTCAGAGATACTCTCAGACGTGGACGACATGAAGGACGAATACAAGGAAAGCCTGAGGGCGGATGGGGAGGACGCGATCACTTCGCTGATAGTGAGGGCGATGGCATACTATAGGGAGAGGAAGGCCACCATAGGCAGGCTCTGCATGATAAGCAGGCTAGGGGGGGCTTGTTTCTTCGCCTCTGCTGCGATCCAAGCGATGAACGGCGCCATTCAGCTCTACGGGGCATGGGATCCCGCTGGGGCTTCGCTAGTCGTCGTCTCTTTTCTGCTGAGCCTCGGTCTCGGAATTGCGGGGTTCCTAACCCCGCGCTTCTTTTCTAGGTACTCCATGACGTGGGACCAGCGAATTAGAGGGGGGGAGAGGGCAGAGGGGGAGCTGATCAGGCTCTTGGAGGGGGGCTCGAATTGAGGGGGGGCAGGAGAACTGAGTACGAGATCTATTGGGAGATACTCAGCTTCTGCAAGTCGGGTAGGACTTTCACGCAGATCGTGAGCAGGTGCGACCTGAACTCCAAAGTGGCCCAGGAGTATATTGACTTTCTGAGCTCGAAGGGGTACATCTCAAGGTCTAGCACAGGGGATAGGAACTTGTTCCTGACGACCGAGAAGGCAGGGGCTTTCTTAAAGCTCTTCACGAGTCTTTACTTGGAGCTCTTCGAGAACAGCCCAGAGTTCAAGCTCTAGTTCGTCAAGCGGTTAGTCGAGGGAGCATTCATGGCGCATTTCGATGCAGATTGCTGGGCGGATCATGATCATGGTTTGTGGGGGGCGCATGCAGCGTCTCAGAGGAGGAGGTTGGCGAAGATGAATGCCGCGAAAGTAGAGGTCAGAATCGCTGCAGCTATGTAGACCAGCGCCTTCTTCGGCGTGAAGACCCTACTTATTGCGAGCATGCTCGGCAGGCTCATTCCAGGCCCGGTCAGGAGGAGGGCAAGGGCGGGGGCGTTCCCCATGCCAAGCCCAAGCATCATCTTGACGAAAGGCGATTCGGTCATGCTGGAGAAGTACATCACGGCACCCAAGAAGTTCGCTAGGAAAGTCTGCTGGAGACCGTTGCCTCCTAGCACATCCCTCACAAGGTCTGATGGGAGGATGGCGGAAATGAAGCCGACTATGAAGACCCCAGCGAGCAGGAGCGGCAGGATCTTTTTCACGAACCACCAGGTTTCTTCAAACCATTGCCTGACTTCGACTCTCTTGAACTTGAGGAGGCCGAATGCCATAGACGCGGCGAAGAGGGGCGCGAAGATCAGTAGCTTTTCAAGGATTCCCCTTCCGGCGCCAAGGTAATTGGGGAGGAGGAGGGTCGCGA
>JANHAI010000051.1 GCA_024464205.1 Candidatus Methanomethylicia archaeon | reverse complement strand
AAGGTAGTTTGAGCCATGCCAAAGACATTCCTTGCGAAGAGGGAAGACGCGATTGCCCTCCAGGATGTGATCGATTCCCTGAAGCCGTCCCTTAAAGGGTGCGAGCACGGCGCGGTCGTCACGTTCACCGGCGTCGTCCGAAAGAAAAGCGCCGAAGGGAAGGACGTTGACCACCTTGAATACGAGGTCTTCGAGGAGGCAGCGAAGAGGGCAATGGATGAGATGGCGAAGGCAGCCCTCCTTATAGAGGGCGTCGTAGACGTCGCCATATGCCACAAGTACGGCAAGTTCTACCCAGGCGAGGAGGTCCTCTACGTCGCGCTCGCGACTGAGCGGAGCCAGGCAGCCTTCGACACGCTCCGCCTCTTGGTCACAAGGATAAAGCATGAGCTCCCCATCTGGAAGAAGGAGTGCACTACAGACGGTGAATACTGGGTAGACACCGAATGATCGATCGAGGCGCCCCTCGAGAAACCCGCCGAGGCTGGCGGCAGCACGCCCTCAGCGCCCAAGTTTTATCCCAAGGACACCCTCGACCGCGTCATATATCCGCGACGCGCCAGCAAAATCCTTGTCAGGTGCCCCGCCTGTGATCTCCCAGGAGAGCCTCTCGACGACCGCAAGCGCCTGGCCCGTTTCTAGATCGTCGTCGAGCGCCCCGAAGAATGCGTCAGCATACTCCTTGATGCAGCTGCTGACGCCCGCACCACCGCCCCCCTTCCTGGCCTCTGCTGCCCCCTCTACCATGAGGTCATAGGTCTTTTCCATCCTCTCCATGCCAGCCTCGGAGTATTCCATCCTCTCCCTATAGCCTTTCGAGAGGAGGTATGTCCTCAGAACCTCTGCCCTAAACCCCTCCAGCACGTCCTTTATGTAGGCCGTGTTCCCGGCGGATTTCGACATCTTCTCTCCTGAAAGGGTCACGAAGTTGTTGTGCATCCAGTACCTTGCGAATGGTTTGCCCGTGATGGCCCTGGCGACAAGCGCACTGCACTCGTGATGGGGATATATCAGATCCATGCCGCCCCAATGTATGTCCAGCACCTCGCCGAGGCTGTCCATTGCCATTGCGACGCACTCCGTATGCCACCCCGGCCTCCCCCTGCCGATTTGAGAATCCCACGATTGCTCCGCCTCGCCCCCCTCCCGCCAGAGCACGAAGTCGAAAGGACCCCTCTTCCCGAGCGACATTATCGGGTCTGTCACCGCGCCCTCTATGCCAGAAACGAGCTCGCCGAAGCCCCCCGCCCCCTCAACGTCGAAATACACAGTCCCCCCGGACCTGTAGGCGATGCCTTTCGCCATGAGGCGCTCTGTGATCTCGACGATCTTGCCGATGTAATCCGAAGCCCTCGTGTACCTGGATGCCCTCTTCACGTTCAGGGCGTCCATGTCCCTGAAGTACTCCTCTATGAACTCATCGGAGAGCTGCGTTGGGGTAATGCCCCTCTCGGCTGCCCTTTTCGTTATCTTGTCGTCCACGTCGGTGAAGTTCTGGACGTGGATGAAGTCATAGCCCGTCGCCTCCAAATACCTCCTGAGGACATCGAAATTGATGTAGGTCCTCGCGTGGCCTATGTGGCAATAGTCATACACGGTAGGGCCGCAGATGTATGCCCTCACCTCGCCTGACCGCTGGGGGATGAACTCCTCCTTCGTCCTGGTCTTCGTGTTGTAGACTAACACCGTATGAAACCCCCTTTCACCCCAGCTCGAGCCCAGAGAAGGCGAAGACCCTGCCCTCGTCAAGGATGGGCCTCTCGCCGAGATATAGCCTGCTTACCCTCTCAACCTCGTCCGTCCCCTCGACCATCCTCGGGAGCACCGCCCTGCAGCCTGCCCCGATCTGGTTGAAGGCGGCGTAGAGGAGCGACTTGCCAGCGACAGGATCGTCCGCCACAACCGGCCCGACGCACGGCTCCTTCGGGTCAGCCCTCACTATCGCGAAGCCCTCCCCCTCGACCGGAGACAGAACCGTCCCTATGCTCGCGAGCATGTTGAGTATCTTGGGACAATTGTAGCCGAAACACTCCTTCTGGAACCTCAAGAAGTCGTAACTGCCCCTCCTAGTGGCAGCCCCGCTCATGTAGCCCTTGTACCTCACGAAGTGGAGGGTGCGGTCGAGCCTGAAGCCCTCGCTCTGGTAAAACTTCTTTGACCTTTCGTAGGCGAAGAGGCTCACAGTTTCCTTCCTTCCGAGAATCCCGATCCCCTCCGCGAGGAGCCTCTTCCCGATCCCGGAGCCGCGCTTCGACCTCTTGACAAGGACATTTGAGATCCAGCCCATGTTGTCATAGTCTATGACTGTGATCATGCCAAGTATCCCTCCCACGTCCTCTGCAACGAGGGTGTGGGCGCACCCTGTGTTCTTAAGGTTGACGAAGTCCGCCTCGGTATAGTTCCAGCCCTCCCTCTCCGTCAACTCCACCAAGAGCGGGAAATCCTCCAAGTCAGCCTCGCGGAACCTCACCGGTCATCCCTCCACGTCCTTGTAGATCTCGTCGCACCTGTGCTCCCCGTGGGTGATGTACTTCGCGTCGCCCCGCGCGTGCTTTATGCTGCACGGGCCGTAGTCGTCATCCTCAGCCCCATACCACTTCTCGCAGGACTTGCACCTCATTACCAACCCACCATGTGCCATGCGGCACCTTCAACGACTGTCAGAAACCTGCTGCCCACCTTTGGACGGCCTCCCTCACTGCCTTCTCCTTTAGGGCCTCCTCCTCCTTCACAAGAATGCTGCCGAGCTTCAAGACGGGGGTCTGGACGCAATCGAGCATCAGGAGCTCGGCCATCGCATCGCTGTCCCTCTCCGTGTCCCTCTCCGTGACGCACTGATCGTAGTCCATCCCCATGCTCGTCAGGACGCGCAACAGTATGAACTTCGCTATAGGGCACCTGGAGCAAGACGCCGACTTGAAGAACTTTATCTTCTCCCCCCCGCTCCCTTTTGGCTTTTTCCTGAAGACCGCCTCTTGGATTTCAGCGCACAAAAAGATCACCTGAACATCGATGCCCTCATGGGGCTCCTCTTTCTGAGCAACGCATCAACCTCTGCAGCGAGCCTCTCATCAAGCTTTGACTGGAGGCTAGATATGCTCCGAAGGTCTGGGCGGTAGGCGTAAGGGCCGCTCACTATGGCGCCCAAGCCCGGAGGCTGGAGCCTCCATGTCGGGAGCGGATCCTGCTGGAGGAGCGCGTCTATTGCGCTCCGCCTCACCATCATGTCTTCCTCATGCTTGAGGGACCGTACCAGCGATAAAAGGTCTTCCTTCGATATGGCCCTGAAGCCGAAATGCATGCCCTCGCCTAAAATTCCCTTCAGCTCTTCGTTATCATCCACCTTCGCACCAAGCCCGATGCTCTCTGTAGGGCTGAGCGCCATTACCTTCAGACGGTACCCTTCATTGGGTCCAAGTACGAGGGCGTTCCCTATTCCATCAGACGCGAACTGCCAGCCTTTTGGAGATCGGTTGTAGCCCTCCATTATCCTCTTGAAGACCTCGTCGATAGGAGCAACCTCCAGATCTCAGCACCCCCGCCTCGGCAAGTTCAATTTCCCGCTGTCCCGATAAAAAGGTTGAGGCTTGGGCCTCGCCACTGGCCATCGCTTACCAGGTCGAAGGAGGCCCCCATCTCCTCTTGCTGAAGTAGTATATCAGGATCCATATCGTGGCGGTGCTGATAATGAGCTCGCCCACCGATATCATCAAAGTTACCTTGACACCCGCTAACCCAAGGATTGCGTTAAGGATCATGAGTATCACATAATGGCCGTAGTAGACTATGAACGAAGATCTGCCGAGCGCCTGGAATGCCCCCAACCTCGTCCCCCTCTCCTCGAGCTTCTGGAAGATCGCGAGGCTAAAAATCCCGGCAGCTGCTATGAAGATTGCTGCGTGCGGGAACGCCCAGACCGCAATGATCATGTGCCACCCCCCGCTCCCTAGTAGCGTGGGTACAAAGAAATACCCCAGCGTGACAGCTGCGCTGACCGCGACAACACGCCTGTCCAGTTTCCTTCCGACCCCCATCCATTTCCCTACGGCGCCGCCGAAAAGGACGAGCGGGAGCCCCTTGCCGACAGAGAAGCTGTTAGTTATGAAGAAGTTCGTAACGACGTGCCTCTCAAAAGGTATAAGGTAAATCGCGGCAGCCTCGATCACCGCCAAGACCAACCCTGCGAGCGCCAGTTTCTTCCAATCCCACTTGAATATTATCGGGAACGCTATTATCGCCGATACGCCGAGCCCAAGGATTGGACCTGAGAGGTCCATGAACGAGCTGAAGGTCCAATTTAGCCAATTTATCGGGTCGAATACCGCTCCTGGAGTCTGGAGGTAGTAGAATACCCTGAACAGCAGGCTAAACGCGATACCCGCCAATATGTAGAGCCCGTACCTCTTCAAGACCCTTACCTCGATCTGCTTTAGCCCTTTCCCCTTGTACTTAAGAAGCATGAGCGACAATGCGACACCCGTGATGAAGAAGAACAGAACGAGGCCACTGCCCAACGGCCTTTGGGTATTCACTACTATTAATTTGGCTATTAGTGCAGCCCATTCAGAGCTACCGCCTCCACCGCCCCCCTCCCCTACTAGAGACTCTGCCCCGCCACCGAATAGGAACAAATGGAGCGGTATCATGAAGAGTATTGCGATGCCCCTTACTGAATCCAAGACCTTTGACCTTTTGAACGGCTGTTCTGAACTCATAACCAAACACTGAGGCGCATCTCTTTATATGCATAACGCAGTTTTGACTACTAACCGCCATCATTTTTAGAATCCGAGTTAAAGATGCACACTTGGCCTTTGGCAGAAATGCCCGCACGCTTCTAAGCAAAGACCAGTGGCTTCAGGCGAATGTGTTATTAATCATGCCTCCAGATTCCTATCTGGTGATCTTTTGTTTAGGGAACCCCAAGATGGCATTATTGGAGATAAAAGCGCTTTGGGCGTCAATTCTGCAGGATCACCGCAGAAGCCCCTCATCGAGGCAAACTGCAGCTACGCCATTTCAGGGTTCAAGGGAATAAACGCTGCGCCAGGTGAGTGCAAGGCGCAGCTCTACCCCGAATCGATCAGGATCGCCCCTCCATTCGGGGAAATGATCCAGATCCCATTTAGGTGGATCAGATCCTGCTACAGCGAGAACTACCGGCTGAAACTGGCTCTTCACACGGGAGAGGCGATCGAGATTTCTGCGCTAGGCAGGAGCCATGACGACTTCTACCGGAACGCTGTTAGGCTTAGGAACGAGCAGATCCTGAAAGACATGCTGATGGAAGAAAAGGAGAGGGGGATGAGGGCAAGGGCACTCTGCGCCATAAACGGGAGCGATGGTACAATGACCCTGCAGGGGGAATGCGAACTGAGGCTCTACGAGACCGCCCTCGTCGTTATGCCGGACGCTGGCACCCCATTAAGGTTCCGATACAGCGAAATAGCCTCAGTTTCCCAGTCCGGTTATTCACTGGAGGTCGTTATGGAAGGTGGCGAGCGCCTCTCATTGAAGCAGATGGGCAGGCTCCATGAGCCTTTCGCCAGGGGTCTTGCGTCCGCAATAAGCGACCTCCAGGGAAAGGTCCTCGGTTTGATCTCAGGGCTTTTCCCGTCAGCTGACACCGCGTCCCTCTCTGCCCTGGCGAGGCTGATGAGGGAAGGGAGGGCCGCTAAGATGTCCGATATAATCGGCATATCCCCGCAATTGTGGGCGCAGCTCGAAATGAACATAGAGAGGGTGGGCATCAGCGAGGAGTACGAATTCTTGAAGTCGATCGCCAGGGAAGGCAAGATCTGCATTGGCGTGAAGGAGGGGCTAGCCAGGGATCGGGATGGGGGCGAGATCTACCTCTGGTTCTTGGCTCCGGTTTATGGCTCGCCAGCGGTCGGGGGCAACGCGATAGCTATGGAGGCAGCCTCTCCCGAGGGGTCCGGCAGGGCAACATATCTCTTCAGGATGGTCCCTAGGGGTGAGTACCCGAAGATGGGGACCGCCATGCTGGACGCTGCATGCGACCGCGCAATCGATGCAATAAACAAGGCCATGATAGATACGAACTTCAGAAGAGAGCCAATCTACCTCCCAGATAAGAGGCTCTATGAGCCGGCATACCAAAAGTACCTCTACGCCGCCAAATCTTTGCCGCCTCTCACCTTTTTGCGCGCGGCATTCATAGGCAGGGTCCTCCACATAAACCCCGAACAGTGGAGATCAGACGTCAAGTCCCTTCTCCTATTCAACACATCAACCACCAACGATAGCGACGTGTGGAAGAGCGGTGGCGAAAAAGGTGATTAAGGCGCACGTAGAGTGATCAACGGAGGTAGTCTTATGGTAGGATTCAAGCACCCCTGCCGCTACTGCGATGCACTAATACCGCCAGACTCTAATGTATGCCCCGCCTGTGGGAAAGTTAATCCGCTCGGTCCGCTCAGGTGCCCCAAGTGCAGGTCGCCGATCGAGAGGGGATGGGTCAGCTGCAGCTCATGCGGCCTCTCGCTCAAAGTGGTATGCCCGTCATGTAAAGCTGCGACTTTCTTCGGGGACTACTGCGAGAAGTGCGGCGCGCGGCTCTCTGTGAAGTGCCCGAAATGCGGTGCAGAACAGCCACCCCTAGGTGAGAAATGTATAAAATGCGGCAAGCCCCTATATCCTAAGTGAGGTATTCTGATGGCGTTACAGCCATTCACCAGGAATTTTGATGACAACTCGACAGAAGCTGGATTCCAGTTCACGTTCCATTGCGATATCTGCAACGATGGCTACAAGACGCAGTTCGTAGCCTCAAAGACCTACAAGAAGGCTGGCTTCCTGAAGGGCTTAGGATCCGCGGCCAGTATTGGCGCCTCAGTCCTGGGCAGGGGATACAACATCGGTTATGCGGGAGACCGCGCAGCTAACACCCTGTCGCAGAGGTTCCACGGGATGTCCC
>JANHAI010000050.1 GCA_024464205.1 Candidatus Methanomethylicia archaeon | reverse complement strand
AAGCGTGAGAGGTCAGAATTATGATCAGATATGGGTAAGGTCGGCAAACCTGACCTCTGGCGCCCTCTCAGACTGGACCCTTATCGACGGCTCTACCCCCTCAGGCCCCGCCATAGCCTCAAAGAGATAATATTTTTTTTATAAAACAGAAGGAAACATGATGCCCAAGACCTTGAGTAACCGCTCTTTCATGATGGATGGCTAATTTCATTGTCAACAAAATCGATCCGATTGAAAAGGGACCTCTAATATGGTGGATTCCGCTCAACTAGCTATCTATTACCCTCATACCGTAGAAGGTTCATTAGGTTCTTTCCGAAGGGTCAAAGAAATAACTGAGGAGCTTTCAGTTAAGAGCGGGCAGAAAATCCCAATTTATACGCCATTTGAGCGAGCAACGAAAACAAAAGAAGGACTGACCTTTCACCCCTTGAGCAAGTTTAGGGGAGAATTGGATTTTTTTTATGACCTCATTAAATCTGCTTATTACAACCCTTTATTATCTAATGCCCTTCTGCCAAAAATTCTGGTATCAATGAGTAAATTTTCTTCAAAAGAGTTCGTTAAGCAAATCACGAAACGCCAGTTAAGGGCGATCCAGGCGGAGCATGACGTTTCTTTGCCAATTGCCATTCGGGTAGGGCAGGAGCTGGATTTGCCTGTAATAGCAGACATACACAATATCACTGCTGAAGAGTTGGTGGCAAAGCGGTGTTTGAAAAGGGGAAGCCAATCGTTCGCAAACATTCAATCAATAGTGGGCGCCTGTCTGGCTAGGTGTGAGCTTGTAGTCGTAGTCAGCGAGCTCATGAAAGACTACGTCGTCAATACATATTCATTGGACAAAAATAAAATCATCATCGTTCCACCCGCAGGTAAACCTAGGTCGCACAACCCATATCATGGGACTCTTAACGTCGTCTATGCAGGCACAGTAAGCTATAGAGAGCATGTCGATCTATTTGTAAGGTCAACAAAATACGTTAATTGTGAAAGCGCTCAATTCTACATGACTGCAAAGGGCGAAGATTTGAAAAAGATAGTGCGTCTCGTAAAGTCATTAAAAACAAGAATAAACACATTTTGGTTGCCTAATGAAAATGACTTATTCAATTTCCTTTCCATATGTTCAGTGGGCGTTCTGACATCCAGCAATGATCTAGCAAGGAAAATGGGAACGCCAATAAAGCTATTTGACTATATGACAGCAGGTCTTCCCCTTGTCGTAAATGACATCGGCGCGTGGTCTTCGTTGGTCAAGGATGAAAAAATAGGCTTACTCACAGGCGACGACCCCATGGAACTTGCCAATGCCATCTCATCATTGCTCCAGGATCCTCTTCTTTTGGAAGAGATCTCAAAGAAAGAACTGCTCCTGATAAGACGGAATTACAATTGGACGAATGCCGTGCGTCCTCTTTATGAATGGTACAAGAAAAAAGGCATTCTCTGATGCCTGTGGCAGAGCAGTCGTAAAATATTAGTTTTAATAGGATTGTAATGCAGTGTTGCCATTGCCAGATAACAAACGCCTCTCAATTCTTTACATCTATAGGTCTTTTTTTCCAGAAGTGGGTAGCGTTAGAATCATTAATGAGATAGCTTTCTTCATGGCAAAAAAAGATCACGATGTTAAAGTAATCACTACAGCATTCGGCTCCAATCGAGTTGTGCAATTTCGCTACGGTGGTGTTAATGTCATAAGGGTGCCTTTCAGACTTGCGAAAGGTGACCTGCTAAAGTCAAGTATTCTTAATCATTTTTTCCTACCTGCGATATCACTTCCCTTTGCGCTCGTTTCAAAAAAAAGTGACATAGTTGAATGCTCAAATTACCCGATGACGCTTTGGCTGGTTGGCTATTTGGTGAAGCTTACAAAAGGATCCAAGCTGGCAGTTAGGGTTGACGACCTCCATCCTCAATCAGCAGTAGAACTGGGGCTCATAAAAAATAAATTTCTAATAAAGCTGCTCAGTATACTTTCGAGGCTTATGTACCTCAAATCGGACTTGATCGTAACCCACTCGAATGAGAATAAGCGTTTGATTGTAAAAAACGGTGCATTTCCAGAAAAAATAAAAGTGATAGGACTGTGGGCTGATCTCGAAACGATACAAAAATTCACAAAAAACCCATCAGAATTGCCCACAGGCATGTTTGAAAAAGGCTTCACCATCACTTTTGCAGGACTAATGTCATATGCTCAGGGTCTGGAAACCATCGTTGAAGCAGCAAGGTTACTCAGCAATATGAAAGGCATCCGCTTTCTTATGATAGGCAAAGGCCCCGTCTTAAGTTCCCTGATGGCCCGCGCCAAAGGCCTGGATAATATAAAATTCTGGAATTTCTTACCACAAGAGCAATATCTCACAGCGATAATGAAGTCCGATTTATGCTTGGTGCCGCTCTCCAAAGGGCTGGTCCAAACTCCTTCAAAGCTGATCGAAATAATGGCGCTAGGCAAGTGCGTGATCCTGATAGCTTCGAGGGATTCAAGTGCCACTCGTATTGTCAATGAAGCATCATGTGGCGTTGTCGTCGAGCCATCTTCGCCCAAAGAACTCGCGAAATCTATACTTTTCCTCTATAACAATGAATCGCTCCTGAGAGAGCTTGGAAAAAATGGCGCTGATTATGTGGCACAGAATTTATCTCTCGAGATCTGTGGAAAACAATACGAATGGACATTAAAACAATTGCTGGGACATCGAAAATAAGTGATAAATCGTATTAACAACCTGCTAGCATTTGTTTATCGTGATAAGATGTTCGAGATAGCCGGTGGCGCATTATTCATACTACTTACGGTGATGGCCTCGGGGTATATTTTTTCCAGAGCCTTGCCCCGTAAGATCCTACTCAGAGAGAACATTCTGTACAAGCTCTCGTTTTATCTTCTGATTGGTTGGCCATTTCTTTTCGCAATTAACGCTGCAATATCATTCTTTTACATTGGGCCTTTTACCATTGTTTCCATATTTGTCGTAGGAATCGTACTGCTAGCGAAAGACTTGCCTAAACAAAAAGAAACCAAAATTCACTTCAGATTCAAAATAAATTTACTCAACATGCTGGTATTTACAATTCTCATTGTGGCTTTTTCCATGTTAATCCTATTGTTGGAGTTCATGGGGTGGCCGCCAATTGGTGATGTAGCCACAGGGCATGGTCCCAGAACAGCTTTATTTCTAATGAATCAGAAAATACCTCTCTCCCCTGAGCCTTACCTCATTTTATACCCCCCTGGGTTCAGCGCCCTGAGTGCAACCTTCGCCTCAACTTTGGGCATATATCCCGCTCTTGCTGTCTTCGAGCTGGCAGGAGCAGCTACGGCTTCAATTGTATTGGGAATTTACCTCATATCGGAATTAATGATCAAAAATTCATTTATAGCCCTAGTGCCCGTAGCTTTCGTTTTTGTGCCAAGTCCTGACCTAAACATGACCAGATGGATACTAGGGCATTTACTTAATGGCACATATCCAAATCTCGTCGCCTACTTGATCCTCTCCTCCCTCTTTCTCTGCCTGTGGCTTCTCCACTCCAAAGGCGATATGTCCTTTCGCAACATCTTTTTGATAATAGCGATTTTTGGTTTTGGCTTGCTGTTCACCTATCCCGCATTTTTTATGTATTTCGGGATCTTATCGATTACCCCCATAATCCTCAATCCAAAATTGCGCGGGCGCATAATCTCATACCTAAATAAACCTCCGTTAAGGATCAAAAATGTCGCCATGATTCTTATTATTATCGCGCTCTCGTTAGCCGCTTTTTACAGATCATACATACTCGACGCGTTTTCATTAACTTACTTAGCGAACGTGATCTTCGGTTATCTTACAGGAAGCTACGTGCTTGGGGGAGCCAGCATATTCAGTGAATATTCATCCTATACTTTGCCACTATCCGTGATTCTTTCTGATTATAGAACTGCTTTCCTTGTAGCATCGCTTGTCATGGGCTTATATTCGATTGCAAAAAGAAAAAGTGGATACGAAATAACCATTTATGTAACGCTCGCAATTTTTTTCCTCGCCTCCTTCCTCCCCGCCTTCTCCAGAGTCAGCTGGATGTTCATGTCCGATAGGGTAATGGCATTCATCCAGATCTTAGCAATAGCCACTTTCTGCAGGTACTTTCTGCTTTTGCCTGAAGCATTACAGATGCCAAGATTTTTCTTTAGCAATAGAAAATTATTAACGAAAAAGCTGAGCTCCAAATTGACGATATCCATACTGCTGTTGCTTCTTATGGGCAGTTCTGTAGCGTTCACGTCGATGTACGCTTACGAAAGGGCAATGGTGTGGGGGTGGTCTTCCCACACGCCCTATTTCAAAGATGATTTTAGTGTAATTGAGTACGCTTCTAATGTGATACCGCAAATGGATCTTATCATGGGAGATGGTTCATTCGCTGTTCAGTTCATAATGTCGATAGCAGTCAAGAACATTTCATGCTTCGACTTTTACCGTGCAAGTCAGCCCGAACTCTATTTTGGCGGTGAAAGGTACTGGGACAATCCTTACGATACTGATTATCTGCGCATATATGTGATCAAGAACAACGTCTCTTACGTGATATCGATGTCTGAGCCTATGAGAATTACCGTCAACAAGCAATCAAATGTGCTCGAATACACTCCCAAGCCATTCGACCCAGGCGTTTACGCGTCCATTCTTGATAGTGTACCTTTTTTAGAAAAATTGTACCAATCTGGTAATAGTGGCATCTATCGTGTGAATATTCATCTGCTGGAGAGCCACAATTTAAGCTCTCCATAATCCGAAAGATACATTTTCTGGCATTTCACCGCTCGGTGTAAATGACGCCGTTTATAGAATGAACCCCTCTATGCTTCAGAAAAGACCTATATCGATGAATAAAAAAAGATCTATCTGCGTAACGTGGTGCCCCAAATTAGGAATAATGATATGATCGATGCGATCTTGGCTGATGTGGAAAAAAGGATATCGTCCAAAGCCGACCTCTCTTGGTTCAATTTGCACAATCGTCGATTCAAAGAGACACTCGTGTCCCTTTTGTCAGAAGTCCCTCCACCAGCTAAAGTTGTCGAGCTGGGCGCCTCTCCAGGCCATCTTACTTTGGCAATGAAGGCTCTAGGATACGACGTGACAGGATTGGACTTGGCTCCTGATCGCTTCATTTTTGACATGTGGGCTGAAGACATCAAAATTTGTTGCGCTGATTTAGAAACCGGCTCTCTTCCCTTTGGAAACTCGATATTCGACTGCGCCGTTCTTACCGAAGTGATAGAGCATCTCGAACCCAAATCTTTGCCTTTATTGTTCTCAGAAATCTACAGAATACTAAGCCCAAATGGCAATCTCTTTTTATCAACGCCAAACATTTCAACGCTGGATAATCGCCTCTTGAGGGCAATCGGAAAGTATTCTCTCTACGAGGAACACAAGAGGGAATACGCTATGGATGAGGTTGTAATGCTTATCAAAGCCTCTGCCTTCAAAATTACGAAAAAATGGTACTCCAAAAATCGCGATGTAGTGACCCACTTTGTTATGGATAAGTTCATCAGCAAAGACCATGTTATTATCGGCTTTTTCAAAAAGCCAAATTGGAAAAATTTCGGACGATTAATAACCCTGCCCATCAAATGCCTCATCCCCTCCACGCGATCAACGATTTTTGTAATCGCAAAGAAAATTGAATGAGTTCGCCTCTGAGCAGTAATCGTTCTCAAGCTCATATAATCCCGATTTTTGGTTTTACTTTCTCAGATAATGTTTCATCAAGCCATTTAAAAAAACCTTGTAAGAGGAATGCGGGGGTGTTTAAATGCTATTAAAGATAAGGATAAATCCCCCAAGGGTGATATCGTCAGCAAAGCCGGTGGTTTATCGCAATGTCCCTAAACAGGGTTATCCGGTCGAGCCTCTGGCTCTACATCTCTGGGATAGCTGCCAACTTCCTCGGCTTCATCTACTGGCTGGTCGCGACGAAGTTCGTCGGCGCTTCGGTCATCGGCGACGCCGCCGCAGTGATAGGGGTCGTTTCGATAGTCACGAGCGTCTTCAGCCTCGGGATCTCCTCCGGAATAACGCGGATGCTCGGTCAGGCCCAGGGCAAGGGCGACAAGGCCTCGATGGGCGTGATACTCTCTTCGGCGATCGCGCTCTCGCTGATCCTCAGCGGCGTGGCCGCTGCGGTCGTCGCGGTCGCGAGCGCCCTCTACCCGATGCCCGGCTTCGAGATACCCTTCCTCGTCGTACTGATCTTCTCGTACGGCGCGGTGCCGCCCCTCCAGGCATTTTACAACTCGACGCTCCGGACCAGCGTCATAGCCCTCTCCTCGGTCTCGGCAAGCGTCCTGAGGGTTGTGCTCGGCGTGCTTTTCCTTTACGCCGGGTGGTCTTTCGAGGGCGTAATGGCAGCCTACGTCGTATCCTCGGTCACTCAGAACCTGATAATGCTCGCATACCTCAGGGGGACCATCGGGATCACAAAGCCAAGCTATCAGGCAGCCTCAGAATCGGTGAAGGTCGGCCTCCCTTCGTACCTCCCGTCGCTCGTCGCCACCGCCGGCTCCTGGCTCGGGGTTCTCGGCGTTTATGGGTTTGCGGGTAACCTGGAGGCCGGGACATACTATGTCGCCCAGGTGATCGCCTACATCGTCTACTCGCTCCCCCTCTCCCTCCTCGGCCTCATGTTCCCTGTCTTGAGCGGAATGGAGGACGGGAGGAAGAGGGCGACCAACCGCGCGACGCTCCTCACAACTGCGATAGTGGCCCCCCTCGCCGCTGCGGTCATAATCTACCCGAAGATCCCACTCTCCCTCCTCGGCGAGGCTTACGCCGATTCCTCGCTGGCCCTCCAGATCCTCCTCCTCGCCGCCTTCTTCGCGACAATTCCATCCGGATTCAACTCGCTCATCTACGCGTACGGCAAATACCGCAGCGTGACGCTTCTCGGATTCGCGTACAACGTACCC
>JANHAI010000049.1 GCA_024464205.1 Candidatus Methanomethylicia archaeon | reverse complement strand
TTGTACCCGGTTGACGAAATTAGCTCGATTGCTTTTCTGCCGGCGCTCCTAGAATGGATTACCAGGGGGAGATCGCATTTTGCTGCCAACTCGATGCATTGAATGAAGAACCCCTTTTGGACCTGCCTTCCAGCATCATCTCTAATGTAGAAGTGATCAAGGCCAACTTCGCCAATGCCAACAATCCGGGACTTTTCGGATTTGAGCAGATCAGTAAACCTTTCGAATTCTTGTGCCGATGTGCACGTTGGATCGAAACCCACGGTCAGGAATACGTAAGCATGGTACTTTTGGAGGAGCTTTAAGGCATACGGGGATTCGCCAGGCGATGTTATTGAATTTATTATTGCCTTGACGCCAGCATTCTTTGCTCTAGACAACACTTCGTCAACATCAGGGAAATGGTGCTCCGACAAGTGGGCATGAACATCGATCATTTTCATCCATCACAAATCTATCTCTGAACTGATATATGAGGGAAAGGTTTATTATAACACAGTTATAATAAGTATTTGATGGTTATGGAGCTTGATCTCAGAGGGCTATACTGCCCGATGCCTGTCTTCAGGACCAGGGAAGAGATCATGAAAGTGCCTATTGGGGGCACGATCAATGTTATTGCAGATGATCCTGCTGCCGCGGAGGATATACCTAGATGGGCAAAGAGGTCAGGCAATGAAGTATTGGATGTGAAGAAAGACGGGGAAGAAGTGAGGATCTTGATAAGGAGGTTGAAATGATGAGTGATAAAAAAAGGATGCTATATGTCCAGACCTCGGGAATGGACACGCCGGAGAGGCTTTATGCCCCCTTTATCCTTTCAATGACTGCTGTTGCTATGGGCATGGAAGCGTCGGTTTATTTCCTGATAAAGGGAATAACGGTCTTGAAGAAAGGGGAGGCTGAGAAAGTGAAGATAGGGGCGTTCCCTACACTGAAGGAAGTAATGGACCAGGCAATTAAAGCCGGAGTGAAACTGTACGCATGCAGTCAAAGCTGTGAATTATTGGGAATGCCAAAAGCGGATCTTGTAAGCGGCGTTTCAGTTGCCGGGGCAGCAACGCTCAATGACCTCGTATTAGAATCGGACGGGGTGCTCTATTTTTAAGGTGATTGATTATGGCCCAGCCGAATCAGATCTATATGGATTATTCATCCTACTGCCCTATTGAGCCTCGTGTCCTGAAGGAGATGCTGCCATACTACGAGAGATATTTTGGCAACCCCTCCTCACCGCACTCCTTTGGAGTCCAGATGAAAGCAGGGCTGGAGGCAGCCAGGGAGAAGGTAGCCTCCCTTATCAACGCAGAGAAGCCGAGCGAGGTCATTTTTACCTCAGGATCAACGGAAAGTATTAATGCAGCGCTCCGGGGGGCAGCATTCAGGAATAAAGAGAAGGGAAATAGGATAATCGCATCGTCGATAGAGCACATCTCGGTGCGTAATACGCTTAAATACCTTGCGAAAAATGGGTTTGAAGTCGTATATCTGCCGGTGGACGAGTATGGCGTAGTTAGCGTAGAGTCCTTGAAAGGAGCGATGAATGAGAGGACGGTACTGGTTACTGTCATGTATGCGAACAACGAGGTCGGCACAGTAGAGCCAATAAAGGAGATTGCCGATATCGCCCACGAGAAGAACGCGATTCTGCATACCGATGCGACTGCCGCTATCGGAAAGATGCCTATTGACGTGAACAGAGATGGCATCGACATGATGTCCATATCTTCAGGCGACATGTACGGGCCATACGGCATCGGGGCGCTTTACTTGAGGCGGGGCACAAGGTTCGAGCCCTTGATACTTGGAGGGGGGCAGGAGGCTGGCTTTAGGTCAGGAACTGAAAACGTGGCAGGTGCTGTAGGAATGGGCAAGGCCGCCGAGATAGCGAAAGCCGAGATGGCCCAGGAGGCAGAGAGGCTCTCAAAGATCAGGGACAGGATAATCAAAGGAACGAAGGAGGCGATCACTTATTCGTTCTTAAATGGGCACCCAACTTTGAGGCTGCCCAACAACATCAATATGAGGTTCAGCTTTATCGAGGGGGAATCGTTGGTGCTCTCATTAGACATGGAGGGGATTGCGGCATCGAGCGGCTCAGCATGCAGCTCAAAGACGTTGGAGCCTTCCCATGTCCTGTTGGCCATGGGCATACCGCATGAAGAGGCGCAGGGATCTCTGCTGTTGAGCCTAGGCCGGTGGAACACGCCCCAAGATGCCCAAAAGCTCTTGGAGGTGCTGCCCAACATAGTGAGGGGATTACGCGAGATGTCGCCTATAGCACCACCGGGGGTGAGGTAAATGGGGATGTACACTGAGAAAGTAATGGATCATTTCAGGCACCCGAGGAATGTCGGCGAAATAAAAGACGCAGATGGTATAGGAAAGGTAGGAAACCCAGTCTGCGGCGACCTAATGTGGATCTACATTAAAGTAAAAGGAGATAGGCTCGAGGACGTTAAGTTCAAGACATTTGGTTGCGGAGCAGCAATAGCCACAAGCAGCATGATAACTGAAATGGCCAAAGGCAAGACGATAGATGAAGCGCTGAAAATAAGCCGGCAAGATGTTGCTGATGCGTTAGGCGGTCTGCCCGCCATAAAAATGCACTGCTCTAACTTGGCTTCAGACGGTTTGAAGTCGGCGATACTCGACTACATGAAAAGGAATGGCATCAAGCCTCCTGAAGGCATCAAGATTGAATCTGAGCATGAGGACGTCTGCGAAACAGGATAGATAATAAAAAATTGGGGGAAAGAGGGCTACATAATTGTCCTCTTTGCCTCTTCCAAGCTCATCTTTTTGAAGGTTTTGCCTAATGCGACCCCAACTTCAATTGGGCTCTCCCCATCTTCTGCCTTGGATAACGCCCTGATGGCTAGGTCGAGGGCCTCTTTCTGGGGCATGTCTTGCTTATACTCTGCCTTGAGGACCTGGATTGCATCCTCGGAGTTTTTGCCGATGGCTAGTGCCTTCCCGCTCAATATTAGGCCCCTCGGATCAAGCTGATACAAGTGCTTACCTATCCTGTCTGATCCAACGACGATCAGGGCAGCGCCTAAAGGACGCACTCCCCCATACCTCGTGAAGGAGTACATGAATTGCCCAAGATGGTTGACTACAGATTTTACATCTATGGGGTCTTCGAAGACGAGCCTGTGCCTCTGGGCCTCGACTCGCGCCTGTTCCACCAGAAGATTGATGTCGCCCGTGAAGCCTGCCCCAGCAGCTCCAATGTTTTCGTCAACCATATGGATCTTCTCAATGGGGTCAAGGAGCGGATCCGTGTCCTTTGTCCTCGCGACCATTATTGCGAAGTCCTTCCCTCTTACAGCTACGACTGGGGATCCGTATTTTACAGCTTCTGAAGCGTACTCTACCTGCAATAGGCGACCGTCTGGCGTGTACATTGCATAAGGGCGATCATAAGGGCTGTTACCTGATATCATCATCATGCACCTCCCATATTATGCCATTCTGCCCCTTTTGGCGTTATCACAAGGATCTGGACGCCATTTCCTGAGCCAGGATCACGCTCTATAGCTGATTTCACTGCCTTAGAAGCGATCTCAACCCCTTCTTCAGGGGTGAGGGCCGCCCTGTAAGTCGATTCCAACACCCCATAAGCCATGGGCGAACCAGAGCCCGAGGAGGTGAAGTTTTCGTCTGTGACAGCGCCACTGATGTCAGCTTCAAAAAGCTGCGGTCCTGAGTCGTCTACCCCGGCCACCAGCATCTCTGTAATGAACGGCGCATAACTCCTCATTCCTGAGTAAAGCATGTTTGAGAGCAGTTTAGCAACTTCTTTCACTGTAAGGGGAAAGCCCCGGTTGAACTCCATCAGCTTCGCTTCTGCTTTTACGAGGTTGATTAGGTAATTGGCATCCGAAAGCTGCCCGGCTATCGCGACGGCTTTGGTCTCGTCTATTAGGTAAATCTTCTTCACTCCCTTCGAGCCGATCATGCCGCCTTTACTGGCCCTGCTATCTGAAGCCAGCACAACGCTATCAACACATTTGAGGCCTACAATTGTTGTCATCAGATCACCGTTAATAGATAGCCACGGAAATCCTTTATTGACGAGGCTTGGGAGTATCGAGTCACACGTATCAATTTATCGCTTCGGCCTTTCTACCATAAATGGTGTTTATGATCTTGACGAATAAGCGGCTTGCGACCTCTTTTGCACGCTCCTCCTCGTTGGGGGGGAATGAGATAAGAGAGACCTCAAATTTGCTCCCTGAGAATGATGCCTGTACCTGAATGTCACCTTCATCAGTGACCCACTTCAGGTCAACGCCATTCCTGTTGGAGGAGAACCCGAGCCAGCGCATGCCACTGAACCACCGCCCCTTCAGGGCATTCGCTATCACGGATGGATCAGAATCTGCGGGCAAGTATGATTCGCCTACAACAGTTACCGGGGCAGGGCAACTTTGGCCTATAGCGCGGAGGCCTTTTTTAGTAATCAGGTAACCATCTTCCCTTTTGCCAATTAGCCCAAGTGCGGTCAGTCTCGAAAGGCCCCGGGATAGCTTCTCTTGGTGGAGCTGAAGGCTCCTTTTTATTCCTTGGAAACTGAAGCTCGTATCAGAGTTCGAGGCCATAAGCTGAAGAACCTTCCCCTCGACGTCGCCGAATTTATCAAGGGCACGCTCCATTAGTCACGCCTCCATATATTTTATTGCGTTATATTTGTTAGAGTAATATATAGGTTTTTCCGATCATGAACCCAAGGAATCCACAAGCATATATTTTACGGGGCTTTCAATATTATCGATAAAAATGGAGATAATCCCTCTGGTCATTCCTTTCCCAGCTGAATTTGGGAGGGCAGGTAAAGGCACGAATTCATACCTAGTTAAAGGGTCAGGGAAGTGCATCCTGATCGATACTGGTCTCGACGGCGAGGGAAACAGGGCTTACATCAATGATGCCCTCAAAAGGGCTTCTGGAGGGAGGCTGGACGCCATATTGTTGACTCACGGCCACATTGACCATTATGGCCTCGCCAGTTATCTTCACCAGAAGACAGGCGCAGCGATAATGATAAACGAGAAGGATTCCTGTTACCTCGATGCCTACGAGAAGAGCATTGATGAGTGGTTTGGCAGGATCTACGAGCCTGCAGTAGAGGGCGGTTTTTCTAAGAAAGAGCTCGATGACGCAAAGATGATGATGCGGATCGTGGCACGGATCATGAACGCTCCAAAAGAGTACACTACTTTTAGATATCTTAGGCTTGATCTCGATGGCTGGACCGTTGATTCGATCGATCTGCCAGGGCACACGATGGGCAGTGTCGGATATGTGGTTGGGGATTCCGTTTTTTGCGGGGATGCGGCGCTTGACGGCGGAGTGAACGTATTGGACCTTAAGGAAGAGTTCGTCACGCTCCAGAAGCTGAAGATCTTCAAGAAGGCGTATGCCGGGCATGGTAAGACCCCATTAGGGCCGCAAGATATTGAGACGCTTGAGGGGCGGTTCATCAGCCGATTGGAAAGCGTCTTGAAGGCCTCCAGGCAAGGCGCAACACTGAAAGAGATTTATGAGAAGGTCTATTTCGAGAGCACTTCAAATCCATACATCCCATACAGGCTGGTGCACCCATTGAATCAATTGATCTCTTACCTGAGGTATCTCGAATCTGAAGGCTATGTTGCAAAGAGCGGGAACAGGTGGATGTCGTTCAGCGAGAAGATATGACAAGGTTGGCTCATTTTGTTTCCAATATCTCCTCGATCTTGCCCCATAGCTCTTTTGACGACCTGATAGTGACGCACAGTTTGCAGAACTCGGTGAAGACGATATCAGGGTCATCGTTCTTTGATATTGATTCAATTATTCCGGGCAAGGCCTCCTTCACTGCAGGTATCTTCTCTAGTTCAGATGCCATCAAAGATCCACGTTTTGAGCCTATGTACTGACTGACGGCAGCTTGGGTGATCCCTAGCCTCTTCGCGACCTCATTCTGGGAGAGGCCATACTTCTTTATGAGCTCCCTTGCAATGAGTGACCTGAATACAGGAAGGACGTACTTCGCAATTACTTCGCAGGAAGGCCTCATATTAACCGTTGAAAGATATTCGAGAGGCAAGATATAATGATGATCTCTCATTTTGGGTGCTTCCAGCGCAATAGGTCGCGGGCGAGCGTCAAAATGCATATGCGCTGATTCGTCGGGGGCGATGGGCTAACAGATTTTCCAATTATCATATTTCGCTTAAAAAACTTATATTGGACGTCAATAAACATCAATGAGGCGCAGCCTATGGACCAGATCGACATGCAGCTTCTGAAACTTTTGACCGAGGATTCCAGGATGTCTTACACAGAATTAGCAGAGAGGATTGGGATATCCGAGACCGCAATAAGGAGGAGGGTGAAGAAGCTCGTTGATGAGAAGGTGATTACCCAATTCACGATCAAGGTGGATCAAGAGAAGATCGGGAAGAGCATCACAGCTTTTGTCGGCGTCGATGTTGGGGGGGAGATAGGGCCTGTTGCAGGCTCAGAGCTGATGAACAAGGAGGAGATATCAGAATTGTATACAATCACCGGTGACTTTGACATTATAATGAAAGTCACTTGCAGAACTGTCAAGGACTTAGAGAAGACGATAGAGTTCGTCAGAGGCATGGATTTCACCCAAAAAACAAAGACTTATGTGGTCCTTAACAAGCTCAAGGATTGTAGCACATCGATATAGGGGAGATGGATATGGATCTAGATGAAACTGATCTGATCATACTGAACGAGCTTCAGGGCGATTTCACGACAAGCTACCGGGACATTGCAAAGAAGCTGAACATGTCGGTAGGCACTGTCCACAACAGGGTAAAGAAGCTCAAAGAAACCGGCGTAATAAAGAGCTTCACTGCAATTATTGATGCTGAAAAACTGGGGTATGAGCTTACAGCAATCATCCTCATGCAGGTCGAGGGCGGAAAGATAGTGGATGTTGAGCAGGCGATAGCGCGATCGAAGTCTGTTACCGC
>JANHAI010000048.1 GCA_024464205.1 Candidatus Methanomethylicia archaeon | reverse complement strand
CTGTCCAATACTTCCATGGCTTTAATGTACATGTCAAGCGAATCAGGTAAAAGATCGAGAACCGCAAAATTCCTCTGACTCAGCGCGACCCTCTTTCCTGGCGTGAGTTTGCTTACGTCAACGTTCTTCAGAACATTGACCACAAGCGAAGGCCCGGTTGAGCTCTTAACAACCACCCTTCCGTCCTCCAAAATGTCAGTCACATTGCCCTCGATGTGGGGGGGAACAGTGAGTTTCTCGATTTCAGCACGGAGGATCTGGATCTCCCTCTGTAGCCTCTCCCTTTCGAAGATCCAATCCCTCCTTTCTCCCTCAAGTTCCAATGCCCTCTGTTCCAGCTTCTTCAGCTGAAGCAGTAACGTTGATCCATCGTCTTTGTAATCAATATTTTCAGCCATCTGCCTCACTACGCCAATTATAGATAACTTTAGATTAGCCCTTCTGCAAGAATTGAATTGGGTCGGTTCCTTTTATGAATTGTGAGATCTGTGGCAATAGGATCGTCGGGAAGCCTACGCAAATCACTATTGAGCGTTCTCTATTGACCGTTTGCCAAGAATGCTCCCGGTTTGGGACCGCCGTCGATCGAAAGACAGCTGTCTCGATTGAGCGATCTTCACCAAAGCCAGGACCAAAAAAGATAATGGTAAAGCCCCCTAGGCGCGAAGGCTTTGATGATTTTGTTTTGGTGGACAATTTCGGCGAAAAAATAAGAAAGTCTAGAGAGGCGCACGGAATAACCAGAGATGCCTTTGCGAAGTCGTTGGGTGAGAAAGAAAGCGTGATCAGGCGGATCGAAGCGAATGAGATGTATCCCACATTGGCACTCACTAAAAAAATGGAAAGACTGCTCAAAATCAACCTAATAGAAAAAATAGACAATTCAATAAAAGGCTCTATGCCCTCGCCCTCGTCTATCACCCTTGGCGACATCGCCGTCCTTAAGGAAGGAAAAGGTGATTAATGGAAAAGATGCCAACAGCGATCCTCGTTGAAATTAGACGCAATATTGAGAGAAGTGGTCTGGCTGAGCTAGAAAGGTTGGCAGAGGCTGCAGGCTATTCAGTGATTGGAAAATACGAGCAGACGCGGATGATTGATTCGGCTTTTTGTATGGGCCGGGGGAGAGCTCGAGAGCTAGCAATTGAGCTGGAGGGTTCTAACTCAATACCCGATAAGGTGATATTCAACAACAGGCTGAAGCCTTCTCAAGTTTACAACCTCACAAAAACTTTCAAAACTGAGGTCATAGATCGTTTTCAACTGATATTGGAAATATTTACAAAAAGGGCTGGAACGATTGAAGCTAAGTGCCAGATTGAGCTAGCAAAGCTCCAATACGAGCTCCCACTTGCAAAAGAAAAGGTCCACCTTGCGAAACTTGGTGAACTGCCAGGATTTCATGGGCTCGGCAGATATCAAGCAGACGTCTACACTTCAATGATCAAAAAACGCATATCGTACTTAAAAAAACGCCTTAATGAAATAAGGGTCCAGAAGTCATTGCACAGAAAGAAAAGAAAGAGGGACGCTTTATTCAATGTGGCGCTGACAGGATACACTTGCGCTGGCAAAACTACATTGTTCAACTTGCTGTCCGAAGAGGCATTGCCCGTCAGCAACAACCTTTTCACAACGTTGTCCACAACAACCCGCTCAGTTCAAATAAATGGAAGGAAAATACTCTTTTCCGATACTGTCGGTTTTATCGACCGCCTGCCCCATCAACTCATTGATGCATTCTACTCTACTTTAGAGGAGGTGACCCTGGCAGACTTGGTGCTATTGGTGCTCGACGCTTCAGACCCGATAGACGAATTCAAAAGGAAACTGGATACATGCATCTCGACATTGAACGCGATAGGCGTGTTCACAAGCTCCATTATCCCTGTCTTGAACAAGATCGATCTAAACAGAACACTGGAGCAATATTTGCTCGCAGCTTCGCGCCATTTCAAGTCTGATCCTCTAATGATCTCTGCAAAAGACAAGAAAGGAATAGATGAGTTAATCAAGGTGATATCTGGCATGCTACCGCAAACACTGCGCCTCCACTTGAGAATGCCCATATCAGAGAGCGCCAACTACCTTCTCTCTTGGGCATTCAACGAATCAGACATCAAGTTAATCCAATTTGATGATCACTTTCTAGATATTGAGACTGAGGTAAGTGCGGATTACGTGACCAAATTCAATAGACTGATCAGAGGAACTGGAATCCAGTTAATGAAAGTTGAGGAGGCAAGGATACACGAATGATAGCTGTGTTGAGGCTAGGCCACAGGCCGGAAAGGGATAAACGAATAACGACTCACGTCTGCCTCGTTGCGAGGGCATTTGGGGCAGATGGCGTTTATGTTGTTGGGAAAATTGATCGCCAATTGCTTGCTGCTGTGGAGCGGGTCGTCGAGAATTGGGGAGGGCCTTTTTGGGTCAAATTCATAGAAAACCCATTTGGCTTACTCAGAGAATGGAAATCGGCAGGCGGAAAAATAATTCACTTGACGATGTACGGCTTGCCCTTGAGTAAAGTGCTTCCAAGCCTGCCGAAGTCCAATTCTATATTGATAGTCATCGGAGGGGAGAAGGTCCCGCCACGATATTACTCTGAATCGGACTTCAATGTAGGTATCGGGAACCAGCCCCACTCCGAAGTGGCTGCCCTGGCTATTTGCCTCGACAGAATTTCTGAACGCGCATGGGAAAACAAGGTCTTTGAGAACGCTCGTCTAGTGATCAGACCATCAGAACGAGGCAAAGAGATAGTCGAAACTGGCGGCAAAAAGAAACCTTTTTGAGAGAATCAATTGATTATACTCATAAGGTCTCCATCTATGAGTATCGGTGATGAACTTGCCTAGCGACGGTTTGGTGGTGATGGTCAGGGAACTCATAGGTGAGGAGGCCGTAAAATTAATCCAGATACTTTCTGAGCAAGAAGAGACCACCGATGACGAACTGATCCAGAAGACAGGCATGAAGCTCAATAACCTGAGAAAGCTCCTATACCAACTTTTTGAACAGAGCTTGGTCTCGTACCGAAGGGTTAGGGACAAAGACGCTGGCTGGTTCAAATATTATTGGAGGATAAACAGAACCGGTCTGGACATTCTTATCGATGCAAAAAAGAAAAAGATACTGTCGAAGCTAAAGGATAGGCTGCAATATGAATCAGGGCAGATGTTCTTTATCTGTCCCACATGTGGAGTTAGGTACATTTTCGATGACGCAATAGAAACTAACTTTCATTGCCCCACATGCTCGACAAAGCTTGAAAGTGTCAACAATCAGGAAATTATCTCGGTCCTGAAAATAAAGATCCAGGAGATCGAGAAGAACCTGAAGTAGGATCGCCAAAAGTTTTAAAGCAACTTGATTTTATGGTCTTTTTTAGTGGGCCGATAGTCTAGCGGTTAGGATCCCGCCCTTACACGGCGGTGGTCGCCGGTTCGAATCCGGCTCGGCCCACCTCTTGCTCCACCATTCCCTAAAGTGAGCAAAGAACCCATTTCTTAAATGCGTAAGTGCATATGATCTATTATGCGCCTTTATGAATATGAAGCGAAGAGGTTGCTCAAAAACGCTGGGATAAACGTACCTGAGGGGCGCATCCTCGATCGTTCACTCAGGGCTGAAGGCTTAGATACGCTGAGGAAACCGTGCTATGTGAAGGCACAGGTGCCGATAGGCGGACGCGGTAAAGTCGGGGGAATACAAAAAGCGTCAGATCAGGACGAAATAATGGAAAAAGCAGCAAAGTTGCTGACGCAGTCAATAAACGGCTATCCGGTTGAATACGTCCTCGTAGAGGAATCGGTTGAATTTGTGGACGAATTCTATCTTTCTATGACCATCGATCGCAACAAGAATTGCTATGCCCTCCTTGCAGGCTCTAAAGGCGGAGTCGAGATTGAGACGATTGCACGTGAACATCCCGAAACCATAGCAAAAATACATATATCACCGTTAAGAACGATAAAGGATTTCGATGTGAGATATGTTTCCAACCACCTGAAAATATCTAAAGAAATGCTAAAGCCAGTCATCTTGTCAATCGATGAAACAATGCGGAAGTATGACGCTGAATTGGTCGAGGTGAATCCGTTAGTAATGTCTAGTTCAACGCTTGTCGCCCTCGACGCGAAGATGATCGTCGATGATTCCTCACTATTTAGGCAGAAAGAGATCGCCTCACTACCACCACGGTGGAAGACGCCCGAGGAAAGGGAAGCAGATCTTCTAAAGCTTAGCTATGTGGCGCTGGGAGGAGACATTGGCATAATCTCGAATGGCGCTGGGTTAACCATGTCTACGATGGACCTGATAAAAAACGAAGGAGGAAAACCAGCCAACTTCCTGGATCTTGGCGGTGGTGCTCAGTCAGAAGCCTTCAAGAGCGGTGTGCTATTCCTGCTGAATAATCCTAAGATTAAGGTTCTATTCATAAACATATTCGGTGGGATAACGCGGTGCGACGAAGTAGCCAAAGGCATAGTTGCCTCTTGCGAAGAATCAAAGAAGATCAAACCGCTGGTAGTGCGGCTTGCAGGAACGAACCACCTCATCGGCAAACAGATCCTGGAAAGGGCAGGCATCAGAGTATATGAGGATCCTCTCGAAGCATCGAGGCTAGCAGTCTCCTTGGCAGGTGATGAGTAATGCTCCCTGGTAACCACGGCGTTCTTGTTCAAGGGTTGACCGGCAGAGAAGGTGCCTTCCACGCGATTCAAATGATGTCGTACGGGACCAAGATTAAAGCTGGAGTCACGCCAGGCAAGGGAGGGACATCGTTTGAGAACATCCCAGTTTATGACACTGTCAAGGAGGCAATCAAAGCACATCCGGAGATATCCTGCTCAGTTGTTTTTGTGCCTGCGAGATACGCAAACGATGCAATACTGGAGGCAGTTGACGGAGGGATTAAGTGGATAGTCGCGATCCCTGAAGGCATCCCATTAAAAGACGCCCTCTACCTAGTCAACTATGCGAGGCTTAAGGGCAGCAAAATCCTTGGCCCGAATAGCCCAGGCTTCATTGTCCCTGGCTCTATGAAAGTGGGCATAATGCCCAGCGACGCATTTGTGCCAGGCAGGATCGGGCTAGTGTCTCGAAGCGGCACCTTGACTTACGAGGTCGCCAATGCGCTAAAAAAGAAAGGCTTAGGGATCTCAGTAGCTATTGGCGTCGGTGGCGATGCTATTGTGGGAGTAAGCCTTCTCGAGGCAATAGAAATAATGGAGCTCGACGAAAGGACCGAGGTCATAGTAATGCTAGGTGAAATAGGGGGTACCATGGAAGAGGAAGTCGCCATTGCCAAGTCAGCGGGAGCCTTGAAGAAGCCAATTGTAGCCTACATTGCGGGCATGGCTGCCCCTCAGGGTAAGCGCATGGGCCATGCTGGCGCTATATTGACCGAGTTCGGAGGATCTGCCCAAGAAAAGGTGAAACTCCTGAAGTCAGCAGGGATTAATACGTCAGAAAGTCCGATGACGATACCTGATCAAGTAATGAAGCTGATATAATAAAAATAAAGGGGGCGTTTAAAAGACTTCATAGTCCGACGCAAGATACAGCAATGTCTCCTCTTTTTTCCCTGGCTTCGCTACCGTATTCATCAGATCAGAGCTGGTTATTATTCCATGTATCTCGTTGCCGTCACAGACCAAAAGCCTTCTTATCAAATTGCTGATCATGAGCTTAGCAGCATCTTGGATCGTTGCGTCTGGCCCACAGCAAATAAGTGGCTTCGACATTATGTCTGATGCTTTGATCTTTAATGGTTCAGCACACTTCGATAGGCATCTCTTGATTAGGTCCCTCTCTGTGACAATGCCAACAGGCTTGCCATTTTGTGTAACAACGATCGAGCCAATATTGTACTCATCCATCTTTTTGGCGACGGCGCATACGTTATCCTCGCCATCGATGGTAATCACGTTGCGAACCATGATCTCGCTGACCCTCTTCATTTTAATCCCCTCTAAGATATACTCCGACTCTTCTAATAATCCTTACTTACGGAACTATCTCGGTCGAATTATTGTATTTAGGGTAGTCGACTAACTCTGAATCAACTACGCCGCGTCTTAACGCATCAAAGACGTCTGGCTCGAGTGATCTGAATGCATCAATTGTGAATTTTGTCAACTCGCAAATTTTCGAAAAGCCTTCAATCCCCCATAACCTCTCTTTATTCATGTATAAGCACCTTCCGCCACACACCTTAAGGTATTCACACTCAAGGCATTCCCCTTCAATGGCACACGGTTTGAGTGGCACCTCTCCTCTAAGATCACCGCAAATTGCCCAGGCCGCGTCATACGCAATTGGGCACGCCCTGACTTGACCGTCTGGCAAAATGGCGAATGAAGTTGATCCGCTGCCGCAGGGGGGGCAGTCCCCTCCCTCCCTAGCCCTTTTTAGAATTCCTAAGATAGGCACTATCCCTAATACAACCCCTGCGCTTAACGCCAACCTCCATTCTTGTACTAATTTTAATATGCCGGGCTTGTAACTGTCTGAACACCAGCCATCGAAATCAACCCATGAATCGCTCCAACCAACGTCCAATTGCCAGTGCACGTGGTCGAAAATGCCCAATTTAAGAAGATGCATCGCGTCTTCATATATGTCGGTCTTCTCGGAGACAGCCATCCTGGCTATGAGATCGCCCCTGAAACCCTGCCTTCGGAATGTTTCAGCAGCGCCGAGCGCCTTGGCGTAAATGCCCTTGCCCCTATACCAATCTGTAACTTCCTCCCTGCCGTCAATCGAGAGCAGGATTGAATCCATCCTGCTCCAATATTTGCCAGAAAGCCGTTGTGCCAGCGTCCCGTTCGTCTGAATAATGAAACGCTTAGCATGTACACAATCCATAATCTCTTTAACCGCTTCAGCGTTGACCAGAGGCTCTCCGCCATAGAACGCGATAGAACCATCAGGGTCTCCTTCAACAAGGCGCCTGAGGTTCTTTATATCAAATGTAACCTCCCTCGGCACACAGGAGTTAGGGAAACTGCCGCCACAGTAC
Source organism: Candidatus Methanomethylicia archaeon (assembly GCA_024464205.1). GTDB lineage: Archaea > Thermoproteota > Methanomethylicia > Methanomethylicales > Methanomethylicaceae > Methanomethylicus. The sequence goes on along the minus strand of JANHAI010000048.1, from coordinate 210 downwards.
TTGCATTCTAGGTTGCATTCCCCCGTCGTGAGCACGAAATAGAGCACCCTTCACACCAGAGTAAAACGATTATAGCTGACAAATACATAATTATTATGGTGAAAAGAATGAGCTCGCTCGAAGTCGAACCACTAAAGGAGTATTTTGTCAAGATACCCTATGGATCGGATCTTTTAGCTACACTCAAAGAAACCGCATCTAAACTGAGTA
>JANHAI010000047.1 GCA_024464205.1 Candidatus Methanomethylicia archaeon | reverse complement strand
TGTTGCTTTCAAGAGCGTCCGCGAGATCGCATATCGTCTCTTCACCCTCGCCGATTACCGCTACGTCGAGGTTAGGGCATGCTCTAAGCGTTTCCTCGGTCAAAAAAGTGATGTGACAGCCACCCATCACCGTAGTGGTGTGAGGGCATGCTTCTTTGGCATATGTGATAACATTTAATGCATCATACACGGAAGGCGTCATTGATGTGACCCCTATCACATCAGGTTGCATCAGATGTAACTTCCTTTCCAGAGCGTCATGTGACATATCACTTGCGACCGAATCAATTATAGTCACATCGTCCCCCCTTCTTTCCAATGAGGCTGCGATGTATGCGAGGCCTAAAGGGGGCGTCCTAAGCCCAAGAACTGACTGCGTCTCAATATTAGACGTGGTAGGCGGATTGACAAGTGCGATCTTCAAGGGACGATGCCGCCCCCAATATAAACAATCTATTAAGCGAGATATATCTCGTTCGCATGCCAAGGCATCAGAATCAAGCAATAAGCAATGATTCATGGAGGTGGGCAGCGTTTTTTAGCCAAAAAATATTAAAAAAGAAAAAACAAAGGTCTGCTGATCAAAATGATGCGTTCAATGCGTAGCTTAAGCCGTCATGAGATTGTTAAGCTGCAAGACGATCGGTTACGAAAATTAGTGAAAAGGGCGTATGAAAGTTCGCCATTCTACAGAAAGAGGTTTGATGATTCTAAAATAAAGCCAGAAGACATAAGATCCAAAAAAGATCTGGCGAAAGTCCCTTTCACGATTAAAGAGGACCTCAGGGACAACTACCCCCTCGGCATGCTGGCGGTTGAGAGATCAAAGATAGTCAGGATGCACGCCTCATCAGGGACGACTGGAAACCCCACGGTTGTTGCTTACACCAAGAAAGACATCGAGGCATGGGCCGAGCTCAATGCCAGGTGCCTGGAGACGTGCGGCGTTTCCAGCAATGATGTTGTCCAAGTGTCCTATGGCTATGGGCTCTTCACCGGCGGGCTCGGCCTGCACTATGGAGCAGAGTATATGGGCGCAAAGGTCATCCCGGCCAGCACAGGCAATACGAAAAGGCAGATCAAACTGATGAAGGACCTTGGCACTACAGTGATCTGTTGCACACCCTCTTATGCGCTGTTCCTTGCAGAGAGCGCAAAGGAAGAGGGTATAGACCCGAAACGTCATTTGAAGCTGAAGGCAGGCGTTTTTGGAGCCGAACCATGGTCCGAAACTACGCGGAAGGTCTTGGAAGAGACATTTGTGGAATCTGCCTATGACATATACGGGATGTCCGAGCTCAATGGTCCAGGCGTTGCCATCGAGTGCAAGGCCAAGGATGGCCTGCATGTATGGGAGGACAACTACATCGTGGAGATAATCGACCCAAACACGGGCGAAGTCTTGGAGAACGGGGAAAAGGGGGAAATGGTGGTCACGACCATCAACAAGGAAGGCATGCCGTTGCTCAGGTACAGGACGCGGGACATTACGATTTTGAATGATGATCCCTGCGATTGCGGCATGGCGCATTCGAGAATTAAGAAGATCTTAGGAAGGACAGACGACATGCTGAAGATACGCGGCATTTGCGTCTTCCCAAGCCAGATTGAAGAAGTTTTATCGTCTTATGAGGGCGTCACGCCGTTCTATCAGCTTGTAGTCGACAGGGAAGGGCCCCTAGATCGACTCCTGATAAGGGTAGAGATATCTGAGGACTTTAAGAGCGACAGGCTGACGGACATCGTGGACCTGCAGAAAAGGCTGGAGGACGAGATCAAGGAAGCCCTCAGCATCAGCGCTTCAGTTGAGCTGGCTGAGCCGAAGAAGCTCCCGCGCAGTGAAGGAAAAGCACAAAGGGTCGTTGACCTAAGAAAGATTTGATGGGGTATTTTTGATGAGACAGTTCAGCATTTTCTTGGAAAATAAGCCTGGAAGGCTCGCAAGCCTGATAGATGTATTGGCAAAAAACGGGATCAATGTTCTTGCAATGGGCATAGCTGAAGCTGGGAACTACGGGATTGTTCGGTGCCTGTTGGACAACGAAGAGAGGGCGATGACTGCTTTGAAGGACGCCAATATGGCCATGAACCTCGTCGACGTCCTGATTTTGGAGCTGAAAGACATAAAAGCGATAGTCAAAAAGCTCGAGGCGAACGCCGTAAACATAGATTATGCGTACACAATGGACGGCGGAAAGATCGTCTTCAAGGTAAATGACATCGACAAAGCCAAGGCGGTTTTAAGCGAAAATGGGATCAAGGTCCTGAATTAAAGTAGTGAAAAGGGATTGGGAATTACAGCAGACCATTGCATCTGCCATTTTTTTATTACAAAGATCTAGCTGCATTAATTCAAAGTAAACGGATAAACATTTTATTTTCAAAATAAGAGATTATCTGACCTAAATGTTCTTGTTAAATTATCATGCCAACACCTTAGACAGTCCGAGTCCTGTCGCGGGCTCTGAACAAGAAACTATCGCCGATCCTCAAATCCCCTCACTCTCAACTCCTCTATCGAATATGTGCTCGCATATCCGCATCTTGGACATCGCACAGCCTCGAATCGATGGATCAAGTAATGGAGCGTAGGCCTTCCACAGCGATGGCACTTGAGTGACCTCAGCGCCTCATCATCAAATCATATATATACTAATATAGTAAAATATATATAATTAATAAAAAGTAAATAAATATTAATCAATGTAAGTATGAGTGGGGCATTGGGCATATGTTCTGCACCATATCAAAATGCGATTGCTGCAGAGAGCCTAAGGCAGGGGTGGACTGCCTCGCGGTCATGGAGTATGTCTGTGTCCGTTGCGGCACCGTGTCTCGTCTGTGCCCAGATTGCAGGAAGAGAGGCTGCAAAATCTGTGGCGGGCGTATGAAGGACGTGTGGATCATAGGGAGCCATGATCCCTTGCCACCATACGGACTAATGCTCGAGGGTGTGCCATGAGGGACACGAAAGGTTCGTTAGAAAATGGCGCAATGGAACTCATGCTATCGCCAAGGCGAGTTTTTCAGGGTCCCCAAGAGATCGCGGGTGAGAAAAGTTCGTGCACTACTTTTTAAGGTCTCCACAACTGCCCCCACTTTTTTAGGGATGTAACTTGTCGAATTCCTACTCCAGAGAATGAGACTGGATGTAGGTTCTCAGATGACTCACCCCAATGATATTAAAGACTCCTTCTCAAGAACGCCATTCAATTCCCGAGCAGTCCCCGTAATGTTTTACTACACCAATTCCGCTGATTAAGATGAGTGGATCATTATTGGCAGAGCCAATTTTTACCTTAGAAGCTCGGGTGCTAGATTTTCGCTAAAAGCCCCCTTGCCCATTCCCTGATGCCATCAATGTCCCGCGTGTCGTACACGCCGGGCTCAGTCTCTTTGTAGGCAGCCGCGAGCTTCGGGCGCTCCTGTTCCATCCCCTTCCTCATTATCCAAGACATGGTGTTGAAGTTGTAAATGGCTCCGAAGAAGCCCAGCGCCACTGGCTTAAGGCCATAGTGGGAGGCCTTCTCCTCGAGGTACTTCCTCCTGGCATTGGCAGCGACCTCGGGCTTGTGCGGGTTCATCGCCTCGGCGGCTGATCCGCAGTTAACAAACAGCGCCACCTTCTTCCTGGCGAGCTCCTTATGGAATCTCTTGAGGAACGAGTCCGCATCGCCGGTCCACTTATCCATCTGAATGCCGCTTCCGACGACTATCAGGTCGTACTCGGCTATAGACTCGACCTTTTCCTTCTTCGCGTCCACGACCCTCGTCTCTACACCCTGGCTCTGGAGCTGCTGGACGATATCCTTGGCCGTGATGGCAGCTGTCCCCGTCCTCGTTCCGTAGACAATTAGCGCCTTCGACATGGTTGCTCATTGCTAAATGGCGGGGTCGGCATATTAATCTTGTTCACGAAACCCATGCAGCTGCAAGGGTAGATCGTGATCCTGTGGCGTGCGAGTGCGAGCGGCGCCTTGATTGACAAAGGGAAAGAGCAATACCATCAGGAGGGCGGGATGAGGCGTCATTAGTCAGAGCGATCCTTACTATCCTTAGGTTTTGGATTTAGTGGAAAAAAAATAATAATAAATAGGAAATGAAAAATGGAAATAATTGTTTTTTGCACTTGATAAAATCATGTTAAAGAACATGATACCATTATGGTTCACAATTGCATTGTTTTTTCATTAGGTTAGCTGTGATTTTTACCATTGAGCAACCCTTTTAAACCCCTTCTAAATGTAGGATAAAAACCAAGGGTTGATACAACATGGCTAAATGCACAAAATGTGGCGCAGAAGTAGCTACACCAGAGAAGAGCTGGACAATGGCTCCGAAGGGGAAGAAGGCCGTCACGGTCGGCTTGTACAAGTGCCCAAGCTGTGGCGCTTACTTCAGATCATCTACCAAGTAAATCAATAACCCCCATTCTCCCTTTTTTTAGTTCATCATTTTTTATTTTAAGCCCTCAAAGAAGGCTGCTATTCTTCGAATGCCTTCGACAAGCTCGTCTCTGGGGAGTGCGTAAGACAGTCTGAACCGCCCTGAATTGTCTCCAAAATATTCTCCCGGCATTACCGACACGCCTGCTTTCCCGAGCAGGTCTTCAGCAAATTTCAAGGAGCTTCCGTAAGGGCCACTTACAAGCTTGGGATAGACATAAAACCCCCCTTCAGGGGGGTCGCAACGTATCTGGCTTATCTCATTCAACATGCTTACCGCGATCTGCCTGTTCTTGGAGCATGTCTCCAAGACGCCTTTGATGTATGCCCCATAATCATCCAATGCGCCCAGACAGCCGTACTGGGCGAATGTCACGGGGGAGCTGACGCTGTGCTCTTGGATTTTATGCATAATCGATATCGATTCCTTAGGGCCCGCAGAAAAGCCCACTCTCCAACCAGTTAGACCGAAAACCTTTGAGAAACCATCCGTAACTACCGTGTTGTCCCTCAAGATCCCAATAGATGCGGGTGATATGAAGCGTTTACCGGGATAGACGTAAGCCCAGTCGATCTCGTCCGAGAGGATCTTGAAGTCATACTCTTCTGCTAAGTCTTCCAGGATCTGGATGTCCTTTAGGTCCATCACGCCGCCTGTCGGGTTGTGAGGGTTGTTTATCACAATAACCTTGGGTCTGAAAGACATTGCTTCTTTTATCCTTTCTTCGTCTAGGTGGAACGGGTAAACAGATGGCACTTCTACAGTCTCGATCCCCAATAACGACGGTACGGCTTTGAAGCTAGTCCAATATGGCGTTATCAGCAGGACCTTATCGTGTGGCCGAAGATGGGATGCAAATAACGCAAAGTTTGCGAATTTGGCCCCCGGCGTTATCAATACCTGATCAACAGAATATTCCAACTGCCTTGTCTCTGACAGGTATTCTGCTACCTTCTCGCGTAATTCCCGGAGCCCCCAGCTCGAGGAGTACTTGTATTTCCCATTCTTTATCGCATCTATTGTGAAGTCTATTGCCTTCTGAGGGGGCTCAAAGAAAGGCTCAGCAGTATCAAAGCGGATTACACGGATCCCTTTCTCCCTCTCTATTTCCTGTACTTTTTCCAGGGCTGAAACAGGAGATGGCGGTATGTCTTGTGTGTTTTGGGGCATCATGGAAATTATGGGCTAACACAGATATATATCTTGCAAAAGACGTTCTGTTAGATGGTGGCGGCAATGGAAGAGTGGCTTTACGCGTTTGTCCAGGGGTTCATAACATTGTTTATAGTCTTTGACCCTATAGGCAACATTCCGCTCTTCCAGTCATTCACTTCATCGTTCGACGAGAAAAAGAAGAAGAAGGTAATCAACGATTCGGTAAAAATAGCATTAATCATACTCGCCTTTTTTGCAATAGGCGGCTTCTATCTCCTTGAATTGTTCAGGATCTCGATAGATGATTTCAGGATAGCGGGCGGGATATTGCTCTTCATCATGGCAATCGAGGGGCTACTAGGGAAAGAGGAGGCGAGATGGATCAGCCGCGACGATGTTGCAATAGTGCCTCTTGCGACCCCCTTAATGGCAGGGCCGGGCAGCATTTACACGGTCATGTATTTGATGCAGCTCCCGAATGGCCCGTTCATAACATTCTTCGCATTGACAGGAAACGTGCTATTGCAGTGGTTCCTGCTCCTGTACTCGGACAGGGTGCTGAGGATGTTAGGGAAGAGCGGATCAACGATCTTGTCAAGGATAATGGCGTTCATACTTGCGGGGATAGCAATAAGCATGATAAGAATGGGGCTGCTGGGAGCTTATTTAAGCGGGTAGAAAAATAGAATACAATTGGCAATTCTTTAGCTAACCATGCTATGGAGGCACATCGCTAAGGTGAGAACATGGACTTGACGCTGATCCTGCTGGTGCTTGGGCTCCTCTTTGCCTTTCTTATGGCGATGAACTTGGGCGGCAACGACGCAGCCAACCCCACAAGCGCAGTTGTGGGAACGGGGATTATGACGATAAAGGGGGCATTAATCCTTTTCAGCGTTTTTACATTGGCCGGCGCTTGCCTGCAGGGGTTCATGGTCATGAAGACCATAGGGAGGGGGATAGTGCCTTCAATCGATGTCGCAGGTGCCTTCGCAATAATCATCGCTGCAAACATATGGATATTTTCGGCAACCTGGAGGGGGATGGCCATCTCAACGACCCATTCGACGATATGCGCCGTCATCGGTTACGGAATGGTGAAGTACGGCATCGTCGGCTTCAATACTAGCGTCCTTGGAACGATCGTGGCGAGCTGGTTCGCCTCGCCCTTCTTCAGCATGGTGTTGGCGATCATTCTATACAAATTGATTTCTGCGTACCTTGAAAGGCATAAGGATGCCGATGAGAAAAGGGATCTATTCTTCAAGATGCTGCTCATATTGTCATTGGGGCTTTCAGCGTACTCATTTGGGGCAAACGACGTTGCGAATGCAACTGGCATATATGTGACGATAGCAGCGCAGATTGGGCAATTGCCCGACATGAATGCGATGATCTTGCTCGCCATTTATGGTGTTGCAGGGATAATCCTGGGGGGCTTCTTGTTTGGTCCGAGAGTCATCGAGACGCTTGCGTTCAAGGTCACGCGTCTCGATTTGACGACGGGCTTGGCGGCAAGCATAAGCAATGCCCTGGTGGTTTACCTCTTCACGACGATACCATATCTTGTATGGGGTTATGGCCTTCCGATCTCTACATCTTATGCGGCAGTTGGCGCTATAATAGGGGCCAGTTTTGCGAGGAGCGCAAGGTCAGTTAGCAGGCGCACATCATTGACGCTGATACTCTACTGGGTATTGACCGTCCCGATCACAATTGTACTCTCGGGCGCCATCTATTACGCCCTAGAATTCATAA
>JANHAI010000046.1 GCA_024464205.1 Candidatus Methanomethylicia archaeon | reverse complement strand
CCATTAGGAAAGATATTGTCACACCGTAAGAGACCGTGTCCATACCCCACTCGTCGCAGAGGCTGTCACCCTTTATGACTGCTCCTAGGTCTGGTATGCCACACATCGAACCTAATGAGTATATGGTTTCGTACTCGGGCCCTTCAGAAATGGCTCCCTTGTGCTTCCCGTCCTTTGCCTGGAAGACCTTGCTGCATGCTATCGGGCAAGCTGGGCAGGCCGTGTCCTTTACCCAGAATTCTTTCTTCAGCTTCTCGCCTGACAGGCTCTCCCACTGATCGTAGAATTCTGTCTGGTGGTTGTACGTACCGAGCGCACCGAACATCTTTCCGATGCTGGCGACAAGGGCTGGTGTGCCGTAAGTTGGGAGGTTGACCGCTATCCCAGGAACCTTCTTGGCCTCTTCATAGTACCATTTTATCCATTCCCTAAATTTATCCAGGTCAGCCACTTCGTTGGTCCCTGATCCCCTCACGGCGATGGCCTTGAGCTTCTTGGAGCCCATGACCGCGCCGACGCCTCCCCTACCCGCAGCCCGGTATTCAGTGATGACGCAGGCATACCTCACCAAGTTCTCGCCAGCAGGCCCTATGGCAGAGATGCAGAGGTTGGGGTCTTTGTATTCCTCCTTTATGATCTCCTGCGTCTCACCGGTCTTCTTCCCCCAGAGGTTGTCTGCAGGCTTGATCTCTACCCTATCGTCATCGACAAACAGGTAGACTGGCTTGTCCGATTTGCCCGTGATCAATATGCCATCGTATCCGGCATACTTGATCTCTGCCCCTATGAAACCACCGCTGACGCTGTCAAAATAACCATTGGTCAAAGGCGACTTCGTCGCCATGTAGTATTTTCCAGCAGTTGGTATGTTTATTCCCTGGAAAGGGCCTGTCATCATGGCTACGACGTTCGTCGGATCGAAAGCATCCATACGAGGATCGACCAAATCGTATATGAATCTGACGGCGAACCCATTGCCGCCAAGGTACTTCCTCGCAAACTCATCCGTGATCTCGGTTGTCGAGGTCTTCCTGTTTGTCAAGTTCACTCTCAGGATTTTACCTTTATACCCACAATATTTCATCTCAATCACTTCCTGGCTTCAGGTAGCCACACCAACGTAAGTGCGCTCTTCGGGCAAGCCTTGACGCAATTCGGATCTCCATTGCATAGATCGCATATAAGGGGCATTTTTGTTATTGGGTGGAGCTTTATCCCATGGAATGGGCAAGCCTTGACGCAGTCGCCACAAGAATTGCACAGCTTTTCATCTACGACTATGTTGCCTCCTACGTAAGAGAGGGCTTTAGTCGGGCAGGCAGGTATGCAGAACCTCTTGTCGCACCTGGTGCATATGAAATACCTGAACATTGTCGGCCCCTTGCGGACTATCGTTATCCTTGAGATCGCATCCCCAAACTTCTTATAATGGAAGTCAGAGCAGCTCAGCTCGCATATCTTACAAAAAGCGCACTTCTGCAGATCAAACTTGATCAGCGGTTTTTTTTCTTGAGCTATAGCAACAGTCATTGCCATCTCCTTTAGCGTATAGTAAAAATCTGGATTTACTTATACTTTGTCTAATACCTGAGCACTGAGTCGCAAGTTGAACGTCTGGATGCGCCCCCCATGACGAGCATGACGCGGAGGCATCGAATCAAAGAAGGGTTTTTTAGCAAGGGTATGGAAGTAAAACATGGTGAATTTCTTGAGCCAAAAGATGTGGGAGTCATCAAAACACTATGTAAGCCCCTTCAATTTCGACGTCGCAATGATGGGCAAGCTTTCTCTGCCAAAGAAATTGAAATTCCACGACGTTACGCTGAGGGACGGCGAGCAGCAAGCAGGGCTTGTCTTCACGAAATACGACAAGGTAATGATAGGGAGATCCCTGAACCGGGCAGGGGTGGACAGAATAGAGGTAGGAACACCGGGCATCTCGGCAGAGGATAGGGACGCGATGCGGGCACTCATAGCGGCCACTCTGGACGCAAAGCTGTACTCTTGGTGCAGGAACAAGAAGCTCGACATAATGGCGGCGAAGGAGTGTGGCAGCCAAGGGATAACGATAGAGGTGCCTGCGAGCCAAGTGATAATGAAGGACGCATATTCTACGACTGTCGCCGAAACGCTCTCCACCATTGCAGAGAATGCCGGTTACGCGAAGTCTGAGGGGCTGGAAGTCCTGCTCCTACTCGTGGACTCGACAAGATCCGACCTTGAGACTTTGAAGATGATAATCGACGGTGTCGAGAAGTACTGCGATGCCATAGCGCTCTCGGACAGCTTCGGCGTGATATTCCCATTTGCAATGTTTAATTTGGTGTCCAAGGTAAAAAGCATGACAAATAAGCCTGTTGAAGTGCACTGCCACAACGACTTTGGCATGGCAACGGCGAACACGCTCGCCGCTGTCGCAGCTGGCGCTTCTGTGGCCCACGTCACCGTAAACGGCATAGGCGAGAGGGCTGGCAATACGCCTCTTGGTGAGGTCGCGCTCGGCGCCAAACTCCTCTTGGGCGTCGATGTTACGGTAAGGCTCGAAGAGCTCTACCGCCTCTCGAATGCGACTGCGGAAATAACTGGATTCCCGACGCCCCCGAACAAGCCTATCGTTGGCCAGAACGTGTTCAACATAGAGTCCGCCCAAGCAGCCCAATGGCTCGTCAAGTCTGCCAGCAGAGGCTATGCATACCCATTCTCCAAAGACCTTGTAGGCCATCCTGGGTACAAGCTGATACTCAGCAAAAAGAGCGGCCCCCAGAACCTTGAATTGAAGCTAAAGGAGCTGGGCCTGAAGGTCAATACAGACAAATACCCGCAGATTCTCGGGATGATATACGAGAGGTCTCTCCAGAAGAAAGGCGCAATCACTGATGATGAGCTGCTCGAGATACTTCAGGATCTGAACATCTACAAATGAGGCTGCCGCCGTTCAACATAAGGTCGTAGAAAAAGGAAAATAACCCCCCTTTTTTGTATTCCTATTATGAAGATTTCTCAAGGGATAGAGATCCCTGATTCCCTGCCCGCGCTATTCCTGAGCCGCCACAAAGCGCTGGTAATAGCCGACCTGCATATTGGCTATGAGGCAGCATTGAGGGAGAAGGGCATCCACATGCCCGATTCCTCCTATCCCTTGATAAAAAGGACAATTGACTGTCTGCTAAAGTCCACTGGCGCTACCCAGATAATAATCTTGGGCGACCTAAAACACGAATTCGGGAAGCCATCGGCGCAGGAATGGATCGAAGTGATGGATCTGCTCGAATATCTGAGCGTTTCCAAAAAGGAGGTCCATGTAGTAAGGGGGAACCACGATAACCTGATAAACAGAATATTGAGTCGGTATGATGTGACGCTGCATGAGCGTTCCATGCTAATGGGAACAATATTCTTGGCTCATGGCGACAAGGTGTTTACGGTGCCTGAAAGGGTAAGGACGATAATAACCGCCCACGAGCATCCGGCCGTCATATCCAGGGACAAGTCAGGCTCTAGATACAAGTTTAAATGCTTCCTGATTGGAAAAATCGGCAAAAAGAGGCTCATCGTGATGCCGGCGCTGTCCCCCCTCTCCTCAGGCGTGGGCATAAACGAAGCCGAGAGGGAGGCGCTCCTGTCCCCATTGCTGAGGGAAACTGATATTGATTCCTTTGTGCCCATAGTCGTGGAGGAGGACGTCGGAATCTTCAAGTTCCCTTCAATAGGCGCGATGCGCCAGCTCAACTCACAGGCTGAAAGACTCTTGCGCTGACCGATCAAACGCCAAAAGATCAGGGATGGTGCACGCTTGCAGAAAAACGAGATCAGCGTCTTGAAAAGAAATGTTTATATAAAAAGCACATTAGTTAATGAAGAGGCAGTGATAGTCATGAGGAGTGCTGTAGGTGTTTGCCTTCTACGTATTGCCTAGCCTACAGCAGGATCTAGTAACGCATTCCCCCTCAAGACATCCTTGCAATTCGAAGGCTTTTACTGTTACCAAACTCGGGAGGAAATAATAATGCGGCTTTCTGGCGCAAGAGCAGTGGTAGAGTCCCTGAAAAAAGAGAAAGTCGAGGTAATATTTGGCATACCTGGGGGCTCGACCATACCATTATATGACGCACTCTACGAGACCTCAAAGGACAGCGGGATCAGGCACATCCTCGCCCGCCACGAGCAGTGTGCTGCGCATATGGCTGACGGCTATGCGCGTGCGAAGGGCGTGCCTGGCGTCTGCACCGCGACCAGCGGCCCGGGGGCAACCAACCTCATCACGGGGCTCGCAGTCGCCTACATGGACAGCTCGGCTGTAGTAGCCATAACCGGGCAGGTGCCGCGTCAGATGATCGGGAAGGACGCCTTCCAAGAGGCTGACATCGTGGGCATAGCGACGCCGATAACAAAGTATGCAATCCAGGTTAACTCCGCCTCTGCGATATCAGAGACGATAAGGACCGCCTTCCTCCTCGCCTCGACGAACAGACACGGTCCGGTAGTGGTTGACATACCCAAGGACGTAATGTATGAGGAAGTCGACATGGATTATGCGGAGAACGTCAAGATTGGCGGCTATACCGTGAGATCTGGCGAGCCGCACCCATATTCAATAAAGCGGGCTTTGGGCCTGATGATAGGCTCAGAGCGCCCCCTGATAATCTCTGGAGGGGGAGTGATCGCCTCAAAGGCTAGTGAGGAGCTGATTAGGCTGGCTGAGCTCATGATGGCGCCAGTAGCAACAACCTTGATGGGGAAAGGCTCGATACCCGAGAACCATCCCCTCTCACTGGGGATGGTCGGCATGCATGGCAAGGGCGAGGCCAACATCGCAGCTGAAGAGGCCGACCTCATAATCGCTGTAGGCATGAGGTTCAACGACCGGACTATAGGTAAGATGGATCGCTTCGGCATGAACGCCAAGATTATCCATATCGACATTGATCCAGCGGAGATAGGTAAGAACATCAGGGCCGACGTGCCCATTGTGGCTGACGCGAAGAAGGCGCTCTCAACGATCACTGCCCGCCTCTCTGAAATGGGATCCAAGAGGGGGGAGAGCGAATGGACGAAGCGGATCAGATCCCTCAAAGAGAGCTTTGTCGAGAACTACAAGCGCGAGAACAAGGGGATGAGCCCTGGCAGGCTCATGAAGATCCTGAGGGACGTGATCCCCAAGAGCGCAATAGTGACGACTGGCGTCGGTCAGAACCAGATGTGGGCAGCCCTCCACTTTGAGGTGCTTGAAGCTGGAACATTTATCACGTCAGGAGGCCTTGGCGCCATGGGCTTTGGCTTCCCCGCTTCGCTGGGCGCGAAAGTGGCCTGCCCTGGACGCCACGTCTTCAACATAGACGGCGACGGGAGCTTTATAATGACGGAGCAGGACCTAGCTACGGCAGTCTCTGAATCTATCCCAACTGTGACAATCGTCATGGACAACCGCGTCCTAGGCATGGTGAGGCAATGGCAATGTATGTTCTGCGAAGAGAGGTACTCCTCAATCGACTTGGGGAAAGTGCCGGACTTCGTGAAGCTTGCTGAAGCCTACGGAGCTGAAGGCGTTCGCGTAGAGACATACTCGGAATTCGAGAAAGCCGTCAGAAAAGGGCTGAAGACTGAACTGCCGCTGGTCATCGACGTGCCAATTGCGATGGATGAAAAGGTATTGCCGATGGTTCCGCCTGGCAAGAGCTTGAAGGAAGTGGTCTGGTTTGGCTGAAGATACGCGCGCTGAGCTCAGCATAATCTACGCCCTAGTTGAGGACCGCCCGGGTGTCCTCTTCAAAGTGACCTCGCTGATCAGGAGGCGGGGATTCAACATCGAGACCATCACAGTCGGGAGCACAGAGAAAGAACGCGTGTCGAGGATCACCATAACGACCAGAGGGGATGCGAGGATAGTTGAGCAGCTAATAAAGCAGCTTGACAAGATACCTGAAGTGATGAAGATAGGTGAGCTTGACCTCAATGACACTGTCTTCCGCGAGCTTGCGATCCTGAAGGTCTCGGCCCAAGATTCAGCAAAAAGGCAGGACATCTACAACTACATCTCCATATTCAGGGCAAAAGTTGTCGACGTCTCAAAGGATTCGCTGATAATCGAGATCGTGGGCAACCCGAAGAAGATAACGGCTTTCCTGGATCTTATGAAGGGCTACGGAATAATCGAATTGGCAAGGACAGGGATAGTGGCGCTGCCGAGGGGAGGCAAAGCAGGTCACGACTGATTATAAGAATCCCTATCCTTCTTCTTTTAATAGCGTATAGAATCCTACAGCAGATCATTCATTAAACTTATAAAGTCGGCTGCGCAATCTGAACGAAGGTGGAAGAGATGGCAGTCATTCACAAAGATGCTGATGCAGATATAGGCGTTCTAAAGGGAAAGACTATCGCCGTGCTTGGCTATGGCAGCCAAGGAAGGAACCAGGCCCTAAACCTAAAGGACAGCGGGCTCAACGTGATTGTCGGCCTCAAAAAGGGCAGTAAATCATGGAAGACCGCAGAGGAAGAGGGCTTCAAGGTGTATGAGGTCTCCGAGGCCTCCAAACGAGGTGATTTCATAATAATGCTGATACCTGATGTCCATCAGCCTAGGGTTTACAAAGAGGAGGTCGAAAAATACCTGACGAAGGGCAAAATCTTTGGGGTATCTCATGGGTTCAATGTGCATTTTGGGCTGATAAAACTCCCGAAGGACATCGATGTCATCATGGTCGCACCCAAATCTCCTGGAATAAGGGTTAGGCAGGAATTCCTCAAAGGATACGGCGTGCCGTCAATAGTGGCTGTTTACCAGGACTATTCTGGGAATGCGTGGAAAGAGACGCTTGCATGGGCAAAGGGCATTGGATCGACGAGGCCGGGCGTCGTTGAGACAACCTTCAAGGAGGAGACCGAGACCGACATCTTTGGAGAGCAGTGTGTGTTGGTCGGCGGCTTGATGGAGCTCATAAAGACAGGGTTTGAAGTATTGATCGAGAAAGGCTACCAGCCAGAAATCGCCTACTTCGAGGTCTGCAATGAGGCGAAGCTGATAATGGACCTCATATTTGAGGGCGGCCTCGAGAAGATGCTCAAGGGTGTAAGCGACACCGCAAAATACGGCGGCCTCGTTTACGGGCCGAAAGTCATAGATGAAGATACGAAGCAGAAGATGTTCGGCGTACTGGACAATATTGTCAGTGGCAAGTTTGCCAAGGAATGGATGAGCAACCCTGAGGAGAGCATGAAGCGTCTGAACACATTAATGGAAGAGGCGTCCAAGCACCCCATCGAGAAGACTGGCAAGCAGGTCCGTAGATTGATGGGTCAAGAGAAATGACCCGCCCCTTTTTTTTATTTTCCATTATAGGCACTCTTAATACGCGCGCTTTCCTATATAATTCAGAATGGTATGAAAAGGAAGAGCTGGATCGAGAAACTCGACGATGACAAGGGCCTCCCGAAAGTGGTCAATATCGAAGGAAAGATTACGCGCAAATGGGGAGAGGGCACGATGGTTATCCCTTCTCCAAGGGAAGTATACGAAATCATGTCGAGGGTACCGGAAGGGAGCGTAACTACAATCAACGAGATAAGGTCCTACCTTTCGAAGAAGTACAAGGCTG
>JANHAI010000045.1 GCA_024464205.1 Candidatus Methanomethylicia archaeon | reverse complement strand
CGCCTCGGGTATCCCCTTCTCGATGTTGTCGAGGAGGTACCGGCAGAGCAATTCCGTATCAGAAGTCGTCCTGAGCTTGATCTTCGTCCTTGTGACGACGTCCTTAAGCCACCCTATATTCACTAAGTTACCATTGAACGCGATGCCAAGCCTCTCCTTTCTTATTGAGATGACCATCGGCTGAGCATCCTTTAGGTGCGCCGAGATATCTCTTAGGCCTGAAGTCCCGTATCGGACATGGGAGATGCCAGAATCACCTGGCAGGAGCATGTTCCATCTGATCAGTTCCTCTTTCTCGATGCGAGGGACTAACCCGAGATCAACGTACCTCCTGAAACCCTCAGAGTAAGTAAGGAAACCATAAGATTCATGCCCTCTATGGTTCTGCGCCACGAGTCCCCAATATAGCGGGATAAACGCTCCGCCCTCGCCAGAGCATTTGACCCCGAAGACTCCGCACTTTTCCCTCAGCAAAAAAAACGCCCCACTTGATTAATATGAACTTTTGTATTTACTGCATACCTTTTAAACTTTTTTTAAACATTTATTTAAAAATATCATCGACGCTTGAGAGCATGAGCTCCTCGATCTTTTTCCCCTCCGCGATCACCTCGTATGCCCCAACGCACCTCTTGACGACTTCCCTCACGACGCTATCAGGGAGTGGAGGTGGAGACCCATCTCCGGAAAAGCCGAGCTTCCGGAGGCATTCCCTCAAGAATTCCTTATCGAGGCAGTGCTTCTCTTGCCGCTCTCCTTGCGCATAATGCCTTATGGACCACATCCTGGCCGAATCGTGCGTTGGCGGCTCATCGATTTGTATCAATTCCCCGCCAACGACTCCGAACTCAATCTTGAAGTCTGGGATGATTATCCCCCTCCTCTTGGCAACCCCTTCATAAAATTCAAAGAGCTTTAGGGTCGCCTCCTCAAGCTCATCCCAGGTCTCGCGATCCACCTTTCCAAGCCTTATAGCTTCTGCCTTGCTTATCTCCATGTCGTGCCCTACGTCCTCCTTCGTTGTTGGAGTGATGACTGGTTCAGGGAGCTCTTCTGCAAGTTTCATTCCTTCAGGAAACCTTAAACCATAAATCTCGCGCCTGCCCTTCGAATAGTCCCTCCAT
This sequence comes from Candidatus Methanomethylicia archaeon, assembly GCA_024464205.1. GTDB lineage: Archaea > Thermoproteota > Methanomethylicia > Methanomethylicales > Methanomethylicaceae > Methanomethylicus. The sequence goes on along the minus strand of JANHAI010000045.1, from coordinate 6,484 downwards.
AGTGAACCATAGAGGTATTTCCTGACAACCCATTCGATGTCAATCCTCTTCGCCTTCTTAACCCTCAACGTCCTTCCGTCTACTGCCTCAATGAGGTGGTTTGGGAAAATTTTCCTGCTTTCGTTCATCCAAAACAGCGAGAGCTTTGCCAGAGAGGTGCCTTTCCTTGGTATCAACGTTGGCAAGACAACATCAAAGGCTGAGACGCGGTCTGTGTGGTAAAGTAAAAGCTCGTCTCCCAGATCATAAACATCGCGGACCTTCCCCCTCGTCAATCTCCCCTTTTTCAGATCTGAATACCTCACGATCTCGACTCTCTCGCCAGAAAGCGGATCTACTGACCACTCCACTATTAACACCAATGTATAAACTTAGATGCTATTTATATTAATTTTTTTTCATCACTCATTTAAAAAATCAATCAGCTTATGTATGCCTTCCAAAATGAGGTCTGGCTTGACCTTGCTCCGCCTGACTTGCATTATAGAGGTGGACCCGGTCAAGACTAAGGCCGTGAACATCCCTGCATTCTTCCCTGCCTGTATGTCCATCTTGAGGGTGTCGCCGACAATCATCGACCTTCCAGGGGGGCACTTTAAGATCTCTAGTGCGATATCCATTATAATTCGGGAGGGCTTCCCTATTATGATGGGCCTTCTCCCAGTCGCAGTCTGGATGGCCTTCATTATGGATCCTGCGCCAGGCAAGTAGCCTCCCTGCACAGGAAGGTTTGGGTCAGGGTTTGTCGCAATGAACTTGGCCCCTTTTTGTATGGCAAAGCAAGCTGCTGAAATCTTGGCGTAGGTCAGCCCCATGTCCAATCCGCATACGACGTAGTCTGCTTCTGACGAATGCGTTTCATCAAGTAGCTCAAAGCCGCCTTCCTTGAGCGCAGAGAGGAGGCCCTCCTGTCCGATTACATAACATCTCCCGTTACCGAACCTTTTTAGGTAATGGGCCGTGGCAACGGAAGAAGTCAATATCTCGCCTCTGTGCGCCCTGATCCCAAGTGACGAAAGCTTCTCGGCGTATTCAGAAGGCGTCTTCGTAGAATTGTTTGTCAGGAAAAGCAAACGCTTGCCGTTTGCCCTTATGGCATCAACCGCTTCTGCTGCCCCCTCGATCGCCTTGTCGCCCCGATAGATGCAACCGTCCAGGTCAATTATGTAAGCCGAGCACTCGATGCCTTTTTTCTCCAAGGGCGCCATGCATAATGAAATGACGATAAATGCTTAAAAACTTTAAAAGCAAGTTTGAATCATGGCTCCACCTCCTGAGGAGAGCGTCAGCACAATTGTGGTGGGGGTAGACGGCTCAAAGCCATCTGAGGCTGCCCTCGAATCTGCAATTGAAATGGCAAAAAAGACGGTGTCGCGCTTACTGATCATTTACGTCTGCCCATTGCCTGCAATGCCGCTAGTAAAAGGCTTCCCAGGATATCCGCATGTAATGACGTCTCTTCCAGACCTTGAGCCAAAAGTACCGCAGCAGATCATAGACAAGGTGTCACCCATACTGAAGGAGTATGAATCAAGGGCGAGAAAGGCTGATATCAAAGATGTGGAAGCCAAGATAATACCTGTATGGGGCTCTGTAGGATCCGGCCTCGTTAAGGCTGCTGAAAAGGAGAAGTGCGCGATGATCGTCGTGGGATCAAGAGGCTTGACAGGGATCAAACGCACTCTTCTTGGGAGCGTTGCAGACTACGTGGTCAAAAATGCCTCTTGCGATGTTTATGTTGTGAGGCGATAGATCCGTTGATGCGCCAGCAGCTTGCCATTATTAAAAAATAAATCAAAATTATTAATTTTTATTTAAAAAAATAAAAAACTTAATAAGTCAGGGCGCTTAGTGGCTTTTAGGGGTCATCATGAGGCGGAGGCAGGCAATTTTTCTCTCTTCCGTCATTATTGCCATCGCAACCCTAGGCGCCCTCTCCTATGGCATTTCCTATGCACAAAACAATGCTCGTGACAAGATTAGCATCATCACGACATTTTATCCCCTTGCATTCTATGCAGAAGCGATAGGGGGGGACAGAGTGTCAGTAAAGCCCCTCATTCCGTACAATAGTGAAGTTCATTCATGGCAACCTTCTGCGTCGGACATCGCCAAAGCCAACGACGCCGATATCTTGATCTACAATGGTGCTGGTCTAGATCATTGGTTCGAAGAGGACATACTTCCGCTAATAAACACAACGAGAACGATAGTGGTCGAGGCAACAGAGGGCATTACATTGCATGAAGCCTCAGAAGGGGGTGATGAAGGCGAAGCGCATGATCATGGTCAATACGATCCTCATACTTGGGTCAGCCCAAACTTGGCATTACAGCAGGCCCAAAAGGTGTATGAGGCACTTCTCCTCAAGGATCCTGCCAACAGCGCTTACTATGGACAGCGGTGGCAAGAGCTAAAAGAAAGGTTCGAAAACTTGGACAGCAGCTATCAATCCGAACTGTCAAACCGGACAAAGAATATGATCTTCGTGACACACGCTGCCTTCGGATACCTGGCGGAGCGCTATGGCTTTGAGCAACATGGCGTCATAGGCATTTCCGCTGACCAGCAGCCAAGCATAACTGCGCTTACCAATCTCGTCACGCTAATGTCAACTCACAACGTATATGTAGTCTTCACAGACCCTGTCTACTCAAACCAATATGCCCAAGTCCTCAAAATTGACCTAGAGAGGATTTCTGGGCACGAAGTGCAGGTTCTGAAACTTTACTTGATGTTGGGCCCAATCGATGACAAAGACTATATTGGCCAAATGGAGGCTAATCTTAATAGTCTGAAGACTGGTCTTGGAGCATGACTCCTGATTTAGGAGAGTGGCTGCGTTTTGGATGAAGATCACGTCCTAGTTGTTGAAGGGCTTAACGTAACTAGAGGCGGCGCTCAGGTAATAAGAAACGCCTCATTCGTTGTAAATCGGAATGACTACGTGGGGATCGTCGGTCCAAATGGGGGCGGGAAGACGACGCTCCTGTTAGCCATACTTGGGATGATCCCGCGGGAGAGCGGGACAATAAAGATCTTCAACCAAGACATCGCTTCTTTTAGGCAATGGCAGCGCCTTGCCTATGTTCCCCAAGACGCTGTAAATTTTGACCCGAACTTTCCAATAACAGTGAGAGAGCTGATCTCGCTCGGGAGGGTCAATAGGGGCAATTTGGGTCGCCCTTTGAAGGACGATGACTGGGAAGCCGTTGAGGACTCAATCGATTTCATGGGTCTGAGGGAGATCAGCGACAAAAGGATGGGCGAGCTGTCTGGAGGTCAGAAGCAAAGGGCTTTCATTGCAAAAGCCCTTGTAAGGGGCCCTGAGATCCTCTTCCTTGATGAGCCCATAGTGGGGGTCGACGCTGACACCCAGGAAAAATTTTTCCAGAAGATGAGCAACCTGAACCAGAAGCGGAATATCACAATATTGATGGTATCCCATGACCTGACTGCTGTCTTCTGTAGGATGTCAAGGGTCCTCTGCGTTAACAGGGATGTCTATTCTTCACCGATAACGCCAACGGTTGACCCGAACGAATTGCTTCGGAAAGCCTACGGGGAACATTTCCACTTTGTTTACCATAGGCACGAATGCAGGGGGGACTTCAAGGATGAGTGATCCCATCTCTGTCTTGATGAATCTATTCAATTACCAATTCTTCCAAAATGCAGTCTTAGGCGGGGTCTTGGTCACTCTCGCTTGCGCATGGATCGGCCTATTCCTCATATTGCGCAAAGAATCCATGATAGTGGACGGCTTGGCACATACGGCTTTTGGCGGAATTGCGATTGGCTTGTTCTTCTCAATCAATCCGATAATACCCGCGCTGCTCATATCGGCTGTCGCCGTCCTTGCGATCTCTTACTTGAGGAGGAAAGGCATAGCGCAATCTGACTCTGCCATCGCTGTCATGCTCGCGATAGGCTTCTCGACAGGCCTTATTATAATAAGTTTGGCAGGAGGATTCAACGTAGAGCTATTCAGCTATCTGTTCGGATCCATCCTCACAATAAACATGGGCGATCTGCTGACCGTCTCTCTATTGAGTGTAGTTACAATTGTCTTCCTCTCGCTCTTCTACAAGGAGCTGATGTGCATCTCCTTTGATGAGAGGTCATCGCGCCTTACTGGGATACCTGTAGAGTATCTGTCGGTAGCGTTCAACTTGATAGTCGCGTTGACGATCGTCCTCTCGATAAAGATAATTGGCATAATCCTCGTAGTAGCTCTTGTTGTATTGCCCGCGCTCACAGCACTCCAGCTCCGCCTCTCTTTCAGGAAAACGATGCTAACAACTGTCGTTGTCGGCGTTGTTGGTCTGATCATGGGCCTCATCATCTCAGCCCTTTATGACATTGCCACAAGCGGAGTCATAGTCTTCACCTTGGTCTTCATCTTCGCTGTATCTGCAGTCTACAGTAGGCTTTAATGCCGATGTACCATCATTATTTATAACTTATTTGAAATATATGGGAAGCGTGCTGAAAGCATATGGTGGTAGTCAGCCTTTCGATCCCTGATGAGCTCCTCTCCGAACTGGACAGCGTTCTGGGAGAGGAGTGGTACGCCAGCAGATCCGAGGTAATCCGCCAAGCTGTGCGTAAGTACATATCGGAATATAGGCAGCTGGAAGCAATGGAAGGAGAAGTTGTGGCTACGATCACTGTGCTGTACGAGAAGGTCACAAAGGACATTGAGCTGACTCACATTCAGCACGAATACCAAGACATCATCACGACCTACCTCCACTCGCACCTGACCGAAAAAAGCTGTCTGGAGGTAATGGTCGTCAAAGGGCCTTCTGAAAGGCTCAGGCGCCTCATTGACGGCCTGAAGTCGAACAGGCGTGTGGAGCAGATAAAGTTCTCCGTGATGTCAATGGAGATAAAAAACAATCTGCCTTGATCCTTTGAGGCGGCAGGGCTGGATTTGAATGGTGGGTCCATGCCCATGCCGCCGTTCCCTATGGCTGCTTGTTGGCTTCATTATACTAACGCTTGCGGTCGAGATATATGGACTGTTTTGTGGCCAACTTAGTCACCATGCAGCTCATGCCTTCAGCTAGAAAGCAATATGCCTGATGCTATAAGCGCACCACCGAACATGCCGATCAAGGTCATCTCTTCTCCTAGGAAAGCATAAGACACTATTATCGCAACCACGATCTCGAGGAGCATAAGCATGCCTGTATTGACCACCGTCAATGTCTTGAGGGCTTTGTAGAAAAGGAAGAAGCCTAGTATCGTGCAAAGGACAGCAGTGTAAAGAATAGAGGAGACTGACAGAAAGTTCAGATTGAATTTGAATGATGAAAATGCCAAGAACGGCAGAAGGCTGATCGCCGAGATGATCGTCATGGACTCAGTGACCTCCATGGAAGAAAGGTTAAGCTCAGTGGCCGCCCGCTTGTTGTAGATCATCGAATACGCCCAAATGACGCCTCCCACAAAAATGATCGCATCCCCGATCGCTGAGCCTGACGCCAATGCCGTGAGGTCGCCATCCGTAGTTATCAAAAATACTCCTGCTAAACCAATCAGTATCCCCAATATGGCCCTGTGCTTGATTCGCTCCCCCAACAGGATGGCGCTGAATAATGCCATGAAAACTATGTTCACATTCACGAGGAGCGATGCGTTCGTTGCGGTCGTAAAGTTCAGCCCAAAAACCTCCATAGCAAACCCTACGCCGTTAGTCACGCCCATGATCCAGAGGATCCTGCCCTTGAGGAGCCTCGTCAGCCTCTCCCTTCTGAGAATGCTGTATGATACAAGTAGCGCTGCTGCAAGCAAGAACCTCAGATTGATGAAAAGGAGGGAATCAACCTCAACCACCGCAACCTTGATGACAGGGAACGATATGCCCCAAATCAGGACTGATATGAGTAAACCTGCCGCTGCCCCCGCCTTTTTTGAAAAATGGACACTCAACTCAGGCAAGCCTCCCTATCAGGATGTTGTCTTTCGATCGCACGATGCGAACGCGCAGCTCTGCCCCCTCAGGAAGCTCCGCGCCAACGACAGTAACTGCCCTTTGGTTGTCTTTTGTGACAGCCAATGACTCCCCATTCAGCCAGCCAGGACCAATGACCCTGACATTGACCTTCTCCCCTTTGGTATACGGCCCAAAGAGCCTAGGTGCCGGCCTTATCCCAAAATCGGAAGGCTTCAGAATCAGTCCAATTGAGTGCTTAACAGCCAGCTCCCTCATTTTTGAATAGAAGGCAAACCACGAAAGGCGCTTCATCTCTTTTGTCCTGCGTCCATGCCTGTGGAACTCGCACTTTTGGATGCCGAGAGGCGGCACCTTCTTTCCAGCCCCAATTGATCTCGCGAACTCTATGAGCTTGTCCAATTCTAAATCATTCAGGGGCGGAACCCATACTGGCGCAATCAGCAAGTCGATCCGCGTATTCTTGACTACGTATTCGGCTAGTCTCATCACTCGTGCCACATCATACTCCGCTGTCCCTGCGAG
>JANHAI010000044.1 GCA_024464205.1 Candidatus Methanomethylicia archaeon | reverse complement strand
CATGGTGCCCTCGTCCATAAGATCCCCGGTTTGGATATGTCAGAGATCAGTATTTAATGATAACGCATCTTCTATCATTTTGGCAATTGGAGGGGGGTTAAACATTTAAAAGTGTCAGAATATTAAGCGATACTATCGCAGGTGTTTTTCTGATGCTTGAGATCAGGTGGCATGGTCGAGGCGGGCAAGGCGCAGTAACGGCGGCAGAGATATTGGCTACCGCGGTAATAAATGAGGGGAAGTACGCGCAGGCGTTTGCGGCGTTTGGTCCGGAGAGGAGGGGGGCACCAGTCCTTGCTTTCACGCGGATTGACGATTCCACGATATTGATCAGGTCGCAGATCTATGAGCCTGATATCATAGTAGTCCTTGATCATAACCTCTGCACGATGGAGGGGGTCGAGGAAGGCCTGAAGGCTAATGGGACGGTCGTGCTCAACACGGGCTTAAAGTCACAGGAATACAAAGACACGTTCGCGAACGCAAATGTAATAGCATCGGTGGATGCGACCGAGGTTGCCATCAAGGAGCTTGGCACCCCGATAACCAACACTGCAATATTGGGGGCGCTCATAAAAGCCACCGGAATCATCAAGATAGAGACGCTCTCGAGCATATTTAACGAGAGGTTCAAGGGGAACGCTGAGAAGAACATGAACGCTGTGAGAAGGGCATATCAAGAGACGGAGGTCTGGGTCAGGGGAGGCGGAATGAGATGAAGTGCGCACGGCCAAAACTGAAAGGATGGAAAGAGATACCTGAAGGGGGCACCATAGTCGAGCCAGGAAGCTCGATCCAATTCGATGTGAGTGCTTGGAGGGTGTCGAGGCCTGTCATCGATCAGGCGAAGTGCACAAAGTGCGGCCTCTGCTGGATATACTGCCCGGATTCGGCGATCGAGTTCAAAGACGGGAAGTATGAGCCAAACATGCTTTACTGCAAGGGGTGCGGCATATGCCAAAAGGCTTGTGCACCGAAGGCAATAATCATGTTCAAGGAGGGCAAGAAATGAGCACGACCAGGCGAAGCATGAGCGGGAACTATGCCATAGCCTACGCTGTAAAGATGGCAGACGTAGACGTCATAGCAGCGTACCCGATCACGCCACAAACTACAATAGTTGAAAAGCTCTCGGAGTATGTGGCAAACGGCGAGCTGGATGCGGACTATATAAATGTCGAGTCTGAGCATTCTGCCATGAGCGCTTGTGTCGGCGCCTCGTTGACCGGCGCAAGAGTCTTCACAGCGACCTCATCCCAAGGGCTAGCATTCATGCACGAGGTGCTTTTCATGGCTTCAGCCCTGAGGACGCCGATGGTGATGGCGAACGTGAATAGGGCACTATCAGCGCCACTCAACATCTGGAATGATCATTCAGACGCCATGGCAGAGAGGGATTCTGGCTGGATCCAGCTTTGGGCATCATCAGCCCAGGACGCACTGGATCTGACCATAATGGCTTTCAAGATAGGCGAAAGCGAGCGCCTCCCAGTCATGGTCAACTTGGACGGATTCATATTGAGTCACACATACGAGCCGATAGACCTGCCTAATGCGGAGGAGGTCAGGAAGTACATCCCTTCGAGGCCATTGACGAACAGGCTCTCCCCTAAGACGGCATTCAGCATAGGCGTAGTCGGCCCTCCGGAGTACTATTATGAGATGAAGTACCAGGCCGTGGATGCGATCGAGAAGAGCCGCTCCAAGATCAAGGACGTCTATGCCGAGTATGAGAAGATCTTTGGCAGGGGGTACAGGGATGTTGAGTCTTACGGGATCGAAGATGCGGAGATAGCACTTGTCACGATGGGCGCCATGACGGGGAGCGCACGCATAGTCTCTGAGGAGATGAGGGCCGCGGGGGTAAAGGCAGGCGTCATATCGATTAGGACTTTCAGGCCATTCCCGTCTGAGGAGCTCCTTGATCTGGCAAGCGGATTGAAGGGGATCGGTATAATGGACAGGGCCACCACCCCTGGCGGACCGTCCAATCCCCTCTTCACAGATATCGCGTCGTGCCTCTACGGCAGCAGCCGGGTGCCACTTCAAGGGTTCGTGGCAGGCCTGGGCGGGAGGGACATTACGCTCGACGACTTTAGGATGATGTTCAGAGAGACGGATCGGGCATCCAAGGAAGGCCGCGGAAGATCACCGATTTATGTGGGGTTGAGGGAATGAGCGCAACATTCAGGACCATTAAGGATGTACCAAAGGAAGAGCATTTGGCCCCTGGGCATAGGCTCTGCGCCGGATGTACTGTCGGGACGGCGATGAGGCAGATCCTCAAGGCATCGGGTAAGGATGTAGCGGTAATAACAGCGACAGGCTGTCTAGAGGTCTCAACATCATATTTCCCCCAGAGCGCTTGGAGGGTCCCATGGGCGCATATAGCTTTCGAGAACGCAGCTGCAGTGGCATCAGGAGTGGAGCATGCCATGAGGGCCTTGAACCGCAAAGGGAAGTCTGATGAAAAGATAAGCGTGATGGCTGTAGGCGGAGATGGCGGCACGTTCGACATAGGCCTTCAGGCCCTCAGCGGAGCGCTGGAGCGGGGGGATGATTTGGTCTACATTTGCTATGACAATGAGGCCTACATGAATACGGGGATCCAGAGGAGCTCGGCTACGCCTTATGGTGCAGCGACCACAACCTCGCCGCCTGGTAAACTATCCATAGGTCAGAGCACGCAGAAGAAAGATCTCATAGGGATAGCGATTGCCCATGGTGTTCCTTATGCTGCCACTGCTACGCCGGCCTATCCCTTCGACCTTATGAACAAGGTCAGGAAGGGTCTTGATGTCAACGGACCCGCTCTCATCCACGTCCTTACACCTTGCCCAACAGGGTGGAGGTTTGACGTAAGCGCTGGGATCGAATTGAGCAAGATGGCGGTCTTGACAGGGCTTTGGCCGCTGTATGAGGTCGTCAACGGCGAGGTCAGGCTCACCGTCCAAGTTCCAAGGCGGGAACCTGTGACGAAATACCTCCAAATCCAAGGGCGCTTCAGGCATTTGGACGAGAAGACAGCAGGGTTGATACAGAAGAGGGCAGATCAGATAGCAGCCAAGTTCAATCTTGGTCCTTTGAGGTCGCAGTGATCGTGATGCGGTTAAAAGAGGAGTACAAAAAGTTTGCATTGACTGCCCTGATCATAGTTGCGGTTATCATCGGCTTCGCAGTTGCCTTGAGGGGAATCTCAGGGACGAACCTCCCTATTGCCGCAGTCCAGTCAGGGAGCATGGAGCCGAACATACCTACAGGGTCGCTTCTGTTCATTCAGAAGGTGGACCCCGAGCAGATCGTGGCAGGCCCTGCTCCCCAAGGGGATGTGCTGATCTTCATGATATACCCTCCTTCGAGCCAGAAGATCTACGACTACTTCTTCTTTTCGTCCTATGATCCTCTACCGTGGTCGCACAGGGCGATAAACAAGGCTGAGATAAACGGTACTTATTATTTCCTTACGAAAGGCGATGCGAACGCCTTCCCTGACCAGAACCCTAACCTGCCGACAACATGGGTAAGCGAAGACAGGGTGATTGGGAGGGTTGTTTACTCGGTACCGTACTTGGGCTATCCTTTCCTCTGGTTCAAGAACATCTACATCGTCTTCGCAGCGATAATAATCCTGCTGATACTAATACTAATACCTGGCAGCCCGGATAAGAAAGTTACGAAAAACGAAGAAAGCACTGTATAAAACAAAAAAGCTTTATAAAGCTCCTTAAAACTTTTAAACTATAAGCCAATTTCTGGAGCGTAAAATAATGATTAAGCCTTCAGTTCGAATCGAGAATGTTGTTGCTTCAGTCACGATGAACCAGAGCATAGATCTTGACGCGATATCGGGCAACGTGCCAGGCGTCGAGTATAACCCTGAGCAGTTCCCGGGTCTTGTCTACAGGCTCTCCAAGCCCCGCACTGCTACTCTGATATTCTCGTCTGGTAAGATGGTGTGCACGGGCGCGAAATCCGAGAAGGAAGTGCACAACGCAGTCAAGAAGATAATCAACAATCTAAAGGACAGGAACATAGTGATAATCGGGGCTCCTGAGATCCAGATCCAGAACATCGTCGCATCTGCCAACCTGAATGCAGAGGTCAACCTGGAGAAGGCAGCTTTCCTCCTGGAGAACGTCATGTACGAGCCGGAGCAGTTCCCAGGCCTCATATACAGGATGGACCAGCCAAAAGTGGTCTTGCTGATATTCTCGTCTGGGAAGATGGTGTGCACGGGCGCCAAGCACGAGGACGAGGTAAAGGTCGCAGTTGAAAAGATTTACCAGAAGCTCAAGGACCTTGGCGTCCTTTACGAAGAATGATCGGTGATTCTGGAAAAAAGGAGCTTTTAGCTCCTCTAATGTTTTTATTGGTCAGCGCTTGCCGCATCCTGCTTTGTCGAAGGACTTTTCTTTCAGCATGACCAGGGCATCCTTGCAGGCCGTTATCGCTGGAGCGCCCCCGGCGACAGCAATTGCCCTGACGGCTTCGAGTATCTCTTCCTCTGTAGCCCCCTTGTTATACGCTCCGCGCATCGCAGAGACGACGCATTCCTCGCAGTGCCGTTGGGCGCCCATCGCCATTATCAACAAGAGCTTGAATTTTGAGGGTAGAGCGCCATCGTTCTGGACCACTTTGTCGCAGAAATCATAAAATTGGGTGAGCTTTGGATCGATCTCTGCCGCAATATGCATGATCTCAGGGGCGAAGCCCATTTTTTTGACAAACTTGCCAGTTAATGCTTTTGTTTCTTCAGGCATAGAAATCACCTGACAGATCATCTCTTGCAGCGCCCTTAAATCTTTAACACCCTTCGATTGGAGGCTTCTGCCGCTTCCAGATCAGCAGAAAAGATGGGCGCCTATGCTTGCGAGAGAAAAGAGATAATAGGATTTGAAGCACAAACTATCTAGCTCATTGGTGTTTTGCAATGGAGGGCGTATTCGTTAGCGACTTTATTGAGCCCGTGAGGCAGAGGGCCAATTTCCCACCCAGGATCGATGTTCTCGACACTACGCTGAGGGACGGCGAGCAGACCCCAGGGGTCTGCTTCACCCTCGAGGAAAAGCTTGAGATCGCAAGAAAGCTGAGCGAGCTGGGAGTGGATGTGATCGAGGCGGGTTTCCCAGTCAACTCGGACGAGGAGATGGAGACCGTAAGGACAATCAAGGGACTGGGGCTAAAGTCAAAAGTCTGCGGCCTGGCGCGCTGTATAACTGGCGACATCGACGCGTGCATGAAGGCAGATGTCGACAGGGTTCACATATTCATTGCAACCTCAGACATACACCTCAAGTACAAGCTCAGGATAGACGAGGAGAAGGCGTTCGAGCAGGCCGTTGCAGCCACAGAGTATGTTAAGAGGCACGGGCTTGAGTGCGAGTTTTCGTGCGAGGACGCCACAAGAACGCCCCTTGGGAGGCTGGTCAGGTTCTACAATGGGGTTGAGAAGGCGGGGGCGGACATACACAATGTTCCTGACACGGTTGGCGTGATGGAGCCCCAGGCCATGTATGAGCTCGTGAGTGCGCTGAGGAGGAAGCTCTCCAAGCCGATATCCATGCATTGCCACAACGACTTCGGCATGGCGACCGCCAACACTCTTGCTGGGATCAAAGCAGGTGCATCGCAAGCCCACGTCACAGTCAATGGGCTGGGAGAGAGGGGCGGCAACGCAAGCCTCGAGCAGGTCATGACCGCAGCCACTGCGATGTACCGCATAGAGCACGGGATCAAGCTGTCGCTCCTAAAGGAAGCCTCAAAGCTCGTCGAGAGGTGCAGCATGATAAAGCTGATGCCGAATTTCCCGGTCGTCGGCGACAACGCATTCGCGCATGAGGCAGGGATACATGTTCACGGCGTGCTAGCCAGGGCAGAGAGCTACGAGCCACTGACCCCAGAGATGGTTGGCCAGAAGAGGCGCATCGTGATGGGGAAGCACACAGGCAAGCACGCTGTGGCTAACTTCGTTAAGGAAAGGTACAATCTCGACGAGCAGCAGATCAAGGCGATAGTAGATAAGGTCCGGTGCCTTACCATAAACAAGAAGAAGATTACCGAAGGGGACGTTAATGCCATCGTCGACAGCGTGATGGGCAGCCTCCCTGACACGGAGAAGGCCGTGAATCTGGATGAGATACTTGTAGTCACTGGCAACAAGATTACCCCAACAGCATCGGTTCAATTGAGCCTAAACGGCAGCAGGAGGGTCTCTGCGGGTGTCGGCACCGGCCCTGTTGATGCCCTTTCAAAAGCGATTCAGACAGCGCTTGGCGAGGAGATAAAGCTGCTCAACTACAAGCTGGAGGCGATCTCAGGCGGGACCGATTCGCTCTGTAGCGTCGAGGTGGTCGTAGAGGACATGGATGGCAGGAACGCCGTCGGCGTTGCCGTGGGCGGGGACATAGTGATGGTCTCGGCAAACGCGCTGTTGGAGAGCCTGAACAGGATATATGCGAAGAGAAAGAGCAAATAAAAAGGGGTTTTTAGGACCCCCTTTCTTTTCAGCTAACCATCTTGCCTATCGATCTCTTCATGTCGTCGTACTTCCTGATGTCTTGCGCCGATATGCTGACTGGCACTGACCTGAGAGCAGCCTCGAAGTGCTTCATCTCGACGTCTCTTGGCTTCATCTCTTCCCTCAGAGCGTTCAGTGCGGCTTCCCTGCAGACGGCTTCGATATCAGCCCCCGTGTAGCCTTCAGTCTTCTCCGCAAGGGTCTCGAAGTTCACCTGGTTTGAGATCGGCATCCTCTTTGTGTGGACGCGGAATATCTCCAGGCGGGCTTTCTTGTCTGGCAGCGGGATGTACACGTTTCTGTCGAACCTTCCAGGCCTCAGCAGAGCGCCATCGATAATGTCTGGCCTATTGGTCGCACCGATCACTACAACATTCTTTAGCGAAACAAGGCCGTCCATCTCCGAAAGGAGCTGGTTCACCAGCCTCTCCGTGACGCCAGAGTCGCTCCTGACACCGCGCTGAGGTGCGATGGAATCGAGCTCATCGAAGAAGACGATGCACGGGGATGCTTGGCGCGCCTTCTTGAATATCTCGCGTATTGCCTTCTCAGACTCGCCGACCCATTTGCTGAGCACTTCAGGTCCCTTCACGCTTATGAAGTTCGCAGAGCTCTCAGTCGCGACGGCTTTTGCTAGCAGCGTCTTGCCTGTGCCTGGCGGTCCATATAGCAGTATACCTTTTGGCGGTGAGATGCCCATGGCCTCGAACAGCTCCGGGTGCTTCAGGGGCCACTCGACCATCTCCCTTAGCTGCTTTTTGACGTCCTCAAGCCCACCTACGTCGCTCCAGTGCACCTCCGGAACCTCCACGAAGACCTCCCTTAATGCGGATGGAGTGATGTCCTTCATTGCCTCGTAGAAGTCGTCCTTTGTCACTTTGAGCGACTTCAGTATTTCTGCCGGTATCACCTGCTTCTGGAGGTCCAGTTTCGGCGTGAACCTACGTAGGGCCCTCATGGCGGCCTCCCTGCTGAGGGCAGAGAGGTCAGCCCCGCTGTACCCGTGCGTCACGTTTGCGAGCTCGTCTATCTTGACGTCTTCATGCAGCGGCATGCCCCTAAGATGGACCTGGAGGATCTCCTGCCGACTTTTCTTGTCTGGCATGGA
>JANHAI010000043.1 GCA_024464205.1 Candidatus Methanomethylicia archaeon | reverse complement strand
TGGCGGGTCCGCTGGGATTTGAACCCAGGGCCTGTGGCTCCGAAGGCCACCGCCATAATCCAGACTAGGCCACGGACCCCCAAATGGCTTTAGATAAGAATAAGGTTTTATGCATATTGGGTGTAATCCAATTCCTAATCGGTAGATGACGAGAAAGATATCAGAGGTTAGGAGGATTAGCGTCTATGTCTTCGATCAGGCTTTACGAGGAGACGATCTACTGGCGGATGATAATACTGTTATCGATCTTCTTCTCTGGGCTGATGGTTGGAAGCGTCTACTTCGCGCTCTCCACGAATGACGAGGACGCTGGCATTGCGATTCTGATAATGGCGATAGTTCTTGCCGTCATGGCAACCGTCATGCTGACTTTCAGCAGGCTGAGCATTACAATAACAGGCGACGGGGTAAAGGTGGGTTTCGGCAGGATCATCAAGAGGTTCCCGTGGGACGCGATATCCGGATGCTACCAAGATGACGCCTCCGCGGTCAGGTACGGCGGTTACGGGATCAAGGGCGGGAAGCACAAGGGCAAGACGAGGATGGTCTTCAATGTCACAAATGCGCCAAGGGTCGTCCTGGTGGTCAAAGGAGCGAAATTCGATGAGTTTGTATTCTCGACGAAGAGGCCAGACGAAGTCATAAGGATCGTAACGTCTCAAATGAAGGGTTCAGACGATAGACCAAAGGGTCTGTAGGGATCTTAAGCCAGCTCGAGCCTAAAAGGTAAATTTTTTCATTCAACTGAGCTTTTTACATAAAAAAATTTAATATTACCCTCCCCCTCTTTATCCCAAGAGATGCATCTGATGTCGCACAGAAACGAGTTTTCGTCCCGAGAGTTGAAGCTTCCGGAGGAGGGGGAGGTAGTGGGCGTTGTTGCTCAGCTCCTCGGCTTCGACAGGGTGAAGGTCAAGTGCGCGGACGGCAAAGTAAGGATCTGCAGGATACCCGGTAAGATGAAGAAGAAGATCTGGCTTAGGCTCAACGACGTTGTTCTTGTCGCGCCATGGGACTTCCAGTCGGATTTGAAGGGCGACATCATCTGGCGGTATGACCGGGGGAACTTCAAGGATCTCAAGGCGAAGGGCTACCTAGACAACATAATGCCATAATGATCCCCCTTGGCTTAAGAAAGACTTTTATCATTAGCTGCGAGTAGCTTTATTGTGCACTCCCATTATCCAGGGCGATCTTTTTGAGCGGAGACGACGAGGAGCTTGCGAGAAGGGCAGAGCTGAAGGCAGAGCGTAAAAGGGCGAAGAGGGGAGAAGGCGACGATCTGCTGAAGACCCTAGAGGAGGTCTTCGACAGGAAGACCGTGATGGCGCTCTACGAGCTGGTAAACAAGGGCCCGATTGAGAGGGTCTTCGGGGCCGTGAAGGCGGGCAAGGAATCGCGGATCTACTGGGCAGAGGGGAAGGGAGGCGAGGAACTGGCAGTGAAGATCTTCCTGACCTCTTCGATGGAGTTCAAGAGCAGCATGAGGCAGTATATCCAAGGGGACCCGCGGTTCAAGATCGGGAAGGATTACAGGCAGATCGTCTACACGTGGGCAAGGAAGGAGTACAGGAACCTTGAGGAGGCGAGGGGCGCTGGCGTGGACGTTCCAAGACCCATCGCGGTCAACCAGAACATCGTCGTTATGGAGTTCATAGGGGAAAAGGGGGTCCCCGCTCCCCTTCTCAAGCAGCTCCAGCCCGGAGACTTCGACAGGGACCTCTTCCTGGAAGTGATGGCTGCGATGAAGAGGCTCTACAGGCGTGCTGGGCTCGTGCACTCAGACCTGAGCGAGTACAACATAATGGTCTGGGGCAGCAGGCTCTGCCTCATCGACTTTGGGCAGGCAGTCTCTGTGAGGCACCCCATGGCTGAGGAGTTCCTCAGGAGGGACGTTGGAAATCTTATTAGGTTCTTTAGGAGAATGGGTGTGGACACTGGCAGCGAGGAGGAGGCGATCTCATGGCTGAAGACGGAATGAGCAGGATTTTCATAAAGATACCGGTGGAGAGGGCCGGCGTGCTCATAGGGGAGGGAGGGGGCACGAAGGCGGAGATCGAGAAAGGCACCGGCACTCAGATAACCGTAGACGGCAGGAGCGGCGAGGTGACGATCGTGAAGGGGATCGGCTCTCCAGACCCTTCAGGGCTCCTCAAGGCAAGGGACCTCGTGAATGCCATAGGGAGGGGGTTCAGCCACCAGTGTGCATTCAGGCTCTTCACGGACGGGCAGCTCATAGAGGTGATCGACCTGAAGCAGGCGCTAGGGGACTCAAGGAACGCAATCCAGAGGATAAAAGGCAGGATAATCGGGGAGAACGGGAAGACGAGGCGGATCATAGAGAACCTGACTGGCACAGTGATCTCGGTCTACGGACATACAGTATCGATAATAGGCGAGTACGACGAGGTCAATGTCGCAAAGCAGGCGGTGGCGATGCTGGTCAAGGGAGCGATGCACGGCTCAGTCTACAGGTACCTCAACAAGGAGCGCCTCGAGCTGAAGAAGAGGAAGATGTCCCTGTGGGAGTACCGCCCTGAGCTTAAGGAGCATGCGGTAAAGGATTACGTTTCTGGGGGCGAGGATTACGGCGACGGCAGAGAGGAGGAGTAGGTGAGAGGTGTCGAAGGAGAAGTTCCAGTCGATCTCTGCAGCAGACTTCTTCTACCGGAACAGGGAGATCGCTGGCTTCGACAACCCGGTCAGGGCGACCTACACCATAATAAGGGAGCTCGTCGAGAACGCCCTCGACGCTTGCGAGCAGTACAGCATACTTCCTGAGATCCGCTTCAAGCTAGTGGACCAGGGGAACTCGATATTGAAGATCAAGGTCGAGGACAACGGTATAGGCGTCCCGTACGAGCAGGTGCCCTACGCCTTCGGGCAGATCCTCTTCGGCTCGAAGTACACCCTCAGGCAGAGCAGGGGCATATTCGGGCTCGGAGGCAAGATGGCCGTCCTTTACGGGCAGATTACTGCCCACAGCACGGTGAAGGTCCTCTCGAGCACAGGGGGGTTTGAGAAGTACTTCTACGAGCTCAGCATAAATGTTCCAGAGAACCGCCCCATCATCAAGAGGAAGGAGGTGACCCCGAACCCCGGGAGGTGGAGGGGGACCGTAATCGAGTTCAACTTCGAGGGGGACTACGTCAGGGCCAAGCCGAAGCTCGTAGAGTACGTCAGGCAGACTTCGATACTGATGCCTTACGCCAACATAGCGTTCATAGACCCTGACGGCGTCCTTTACAGGTTTGACCGGGTCACCGAGGTCATGACGAAGCCCGCTGAGGAGGTCAAGCCCCACCCACACGGCGTCGACCTTGAGATCGTCCACAGGATGATAAACGCAACAAGGAGCAGCAACATGGTCGACTTCCTCGCTAACAACTTCCACAGGGTCGGCGTCGCCACCGCCATGAACTTCCTGAAGGAGGTGAAGATAGACCCGAAGGCGAACCCGAAGACCCTGGATGCGAAGGATCTGCTGAGGCTCGTAAACAGGATGAAGGAGTACGACGGCTTCCAGCCCCCAGACGCCCAATGCCTCTCGCCGATAGGGGTCGAACTCCTTAAGAAGGGGATAATGAGGGAGTTCAGGCCGGAGTTCGTCGAGGTCACCCAGCGCGGGGCCTCGGCTTATAGCGGGTACCCCTTCATTGTGGAGGCTGCGATAGCGTACGGCGGCGACATACCGCTGACGCCCCCAGACGAGATGCTGGTCCTTAGGTTCGCCAACAAGATTCCGCTCCTGTACGACCTGCACAGCGACGTGGCCATGAAGGTCATCAAGAAGATAAACTGGCAGAGGTACAAGCTCAACCCAGCAACTATGCCGCTGGCGTTCTTCATTCACATCTGCGCCACGAAGGTCCCGTACAAGACTGTGGGCAAGGAGTACATCGCGGACAGGCCGGAGGTCGAGTACGAGATCGAGTGGGCGCTCAAGACCTGCGCGAGGGCCCTGAGGATGCACCTCGCCAAGAAGGAGAAGGCATCGATCGTCCAGCGGAGGCTTACGGTCTTCGAGAAGTACCTCCCGATGATCGCGCAGTTCTCGACGGAGCTGTCGGGAAAAGAGAAAGTTCCTGATTACGACAAGGTATTGAAGAGGCTTGAGACACATGCCAGAGAGATCGAACAAGGAAGTGCTGGAGAAGCTGAGTGAGTTCGGGAGCGAAGTCTACAACCAGCTCTCGAGGGGCGAGTTCCCTAGGATAAAGATAGCGAGCAGGACGACGTCGAACATAGTCTTCGACGAGGGGCTGAGCCAGTTCGTCCTGGGCGAGCAGCGCGCACTCAGATCCGCGAGCAACATAAAGCAGATCAGGTCGTTGACCCAGCTCCTGTGGGTGGCATCATTCGCCAAGAGGCTGGTCAGCGAGGGCAAGTCCAGTACGCTGAGGGACCTCTACTACCATTCGCTCAACTACGGGCTCAAGTTCCGGGAGCAGCTCGAATCGGACGACACGGTGACCGACCTCGAGACCCTCCTCACCGAGCCGCGGGAGGCATTCAACATATTCCCGAAGGAGAGGTCGGCGATCTTCGGCGATCTGGAGATCGAGTACACTACGCCGGTGACGCACAAGGGGAGGAGGGTCAACCTGAACTCGAACCCCGATGGCGTGATGATCGGCCTCTCGGTTGCTCAGGCAGACTTCCTCAAGTGCGGGGCGAAGCAGGTCTTCGTAATCGAGAAGAACGCGGTCTTCAGGCGGTTCATAGAGGAGAGGGTCTACGAGAAGTTCAACTCAATACTCATAGACACCGCAGGGCAGGCGCCGAGGCTCGCGAGGCTCCTGATCAGGAGGCTCAGCAGGGAATTGGGGCTCCCAGTTTACCTGCTCACCGACGCGGACCCCTGGGGGATGCACATTGCGATGGTCATAATCCGCGGTTCCGCCAATGCTGCACACCTGAGGGAGCTCACGACGCCCGACGCGAAGTGGGTCGGCCTCTGGGCGACTGACATAAAGCGCTTCAACCTCCCCTCGTTCACCCTGACTAAGCTGGATGAGCAGAGGATCAAGCTACTTGAGGAGGACCTCAGGTACAGGGATTTTGAGTGGCAGAGCGAGCTGCAGGAGTTCAAGAAGACGAAGAGGAGAACGGAGCTGGAGAGCTTCTCAGCGCACGGGCTGACTGCGATCGTCGACAAGTACCTGCCGAAGAAGCTGAAGATGATTGCCGACATGAGTTGAAAGGGACCTGGGGCGCAGCAAAAAGGATTAATATATAATGCAGTTGCTCATCTATAGAGCCGCGGTAGCTCAGTTCGGTAGAGCGACGGGCTGTTAACCCGTTGGTCGAAGGTTCGAGTCCTTCCCGCGGCGCCACGCTCCAATCGCCGGAGGCAGACTTGAAGGATAGGGAAAGCTTTTCAGTAAGCGAACAATATTATTTCAGAAAATAAAAAGCGAGGAAACCAAGATGATAAATGCGAGGATCCCCAAGGAAGTGCCACTCACCCTCCTGCTCACCGTCTTCAAGGGCGGGAAGCTCACAATGACCGAGATACAAAAGAAAACGAATTTCAGCACGATTACTGTCCTGGATCACGTCAACGCGCTCATAGAGGTTGGCCTTTTGGAGGAGGAGCGCGAAGGGGGGTTCCCTAAGAGGAGGATCATCAAGACTACTAAGGAAGGCGCGAGGGTCGCTTCCTTGATAAACCTCGCTGACACGACAAACTACGAGGTCACTGACTTTATCGAGATGGGGGCAAAGGCAGGGAGGATGGCGGCGTACCAGGAGACGCTGACGTCTCTGAAGAACATGAGCGCGTCGCGGGAGTACCTAATAGCGGAGCTGCTGCTCAAGGGCATAGGGGTGCTTACTTCAGGGCTTGCCAACGTTGCCAGAGGCCTCCCGTCCTCGTTGAAGGAGAAGGGGGACCTACTCATGCAAGGGGCATCAAGGCTTGAGGCGCAGTACGAGGAGGGGCAGAAAAAGCTCGCTAAGGGGGACATCCGGGGGAGCACCATCGAGGTCTCGAAGGCCCTCTCCGAGTTCTCGAGCTTGTCAAAGCTCATGAAGGAAGTCGTGGACGCGTTGAAGGAGCAGAAATGCGAGGAGCTTGCGGACTTCGTGGATTACCTTAACCCCAAGACTACCCAAAAGGAATAAATTTCACTCGACTACAATTCACAAGCGAGGGCCCGTAGCTTAGTCCGGCCATAGCGACAGACTCATAATCTGTTGGTCGAGGGTTCGAGTCCCTCCGGGCCCACTTTTTGGTCATTTTTAGCAGATCATAAACTATCAGTTTTGGTCATTTATCTCACTATTACAAAAACAAGAAAGCCGATAAGCGAGATCAATAATTCGATGAGGAGGATGGAGATCGTGACGTCCCTCTCGTAAACTTTTGGCTTGATTTTTCGTATTAATTCTATCATGAGATGTGTCAAATCATATATCTTGTCATATGGCTTTTCCAGGCTCCCATCGTCATTGACCTTTGCAAAGGCTTCAGCCTTCATACGGCTTCGGAGAGGCAATATGAAGTCTATCATGTAAGGTGTGAACAGCAGAAGAGCGAATTTCTCAGCATTACCAAGGATTGCTATAATGCCGATTATTGCGCCTATAAGATAGGTGAAACCGTTACCAGGAAATAGCTTGGCAGGGTACCAGTTGAATAGCAAGAACGCAAATAAAGCGACCGCGGTGACCAACCCTATCATTGACACCCAACTGCTTCCAGTGAGGTATGTAACATACGTCAATGCACTGACAATTATTAGCCCCATGCCAGCTTCCAACCCATTGTAACCCGCCAGCATGTTGAACCCATTCGAGGCACCAACAATCCCCACAGGGACTAAGACAAGCGGATATAAAATGCCCAAATTGAGATCGCCAATAAAGGGCAAAGAGATTGTGGCGTGCCCCGCATTGATCACCATCATAGGAAGCGCGGCAGGCAACGTAAGAAAGGGCTTCTGCCATTGTTTTATTCCTATCTTCCAGCCAAGGATATCATCAATGAAACCGATGAATGACACTATCAGTATTGTTGAGAATGCGGCAAAAAGATCTATATTATACAGCTTTTGGTTGAAGTAAAACGTATTGAGCGTTATGTAGTAAAGTAAGCCAGCCAGTATGCCACCCATTACTGCGACTCCCCCCATTTCTGCAACAGGGGGCTTATTTGGCTTGTTCATGTCCTTACCGGTCAAGCCTGCTTTGAAGGCGACTGGAATCCACTTCTGGATAAGTACGAAAGTAACGATGAAAGCAACGATCGGCGAGAGAGCAATAAGGATATCCATAATCGACCACCTTAAGCTGTGCTTATAATTATATATTAAGATTACACGAAGCTTAATTGTGGTTTTGATAAATGAAGGTGGGCGTTGTAGGAATAGGGGCCATGGGGCAGAATCATGTCCGCGTCTATTCCGAGATTGAGGGTTGCGAACTCGTAGGTGTCGCTGACTCGAATGAAGAGGTCGCAAACAAGTTTGCCGCGAAATACAACACTAAGGCTGTTTATGATTACAAAAAACTTCTTGACTATGGAGTGGAGGCGGTTTCAATTGCAGTGCCCACAAGCCTGCATTGCGAGGTTGCTTCATTCTTTCTGGAAAATGGAGTTCATTGCTTGGTCGAAAAGCCAATCGCGTCCAAATTGGAAGATGGCAGAAAGATGACGGAGATAGCCATAAAAAACAATGCGAAACTCATGATAGGGCATATAGAAAGATTCAACCCGGTAGTCCAAGAGATGAAGCAGATTATCGACGAGGGAATTCTTGG